>JANYCV010000062.1 GCA_025360145.1 Acidobacteriaceae bacterium | reverse complement strand
GAAGTGGACTGCATCGATTGCCACGGAAGTATCGATCGGAAGGCAACATTAAAAACATCGGCGGCTGCCGCTCCGACGGGCGGCACGGATATGGCGCTGCTGCGCACGCCTTGGGGGCAGCGGCGATTCGCCTGGGTGAACGGGAAGCTGTTGCAACGGTCCGTGGTGGATAAAGACCGGGAGCCGTGGGAAGTGGTGCAGGTGCTGGATACCATTACGCCGGGCAACTCGCATTACAGCGAAAAATCCCGCTATGCGAAGACGGTTCTTAAAGATGGCGAGACCTGGGGAACGGCACCAAGCGACGTGTCGAAGCTGGCTCACGGCAACAGCAAGATGACGTGTTACACATGCCATTCTTCGTGGACGACAAGCTGCTTCGGCTGCCATCTGCCAATGATCGCCAACAAGAAAATGCCGATGCTACACAACGAAGGTCTGACCACGCGCAACTATACTTCCTACAATTTCGAGGTGTTGCGGGATGACATTTACATGCTCGGGGTGGATGGCACGGCAACGAAGAACAGAATTGCGCCTACGCGGTCCACCTGTGCCGTGGTGGTCAGTTCGCAGAACGCAAATCGCGACTGGCTTTACTACCAGCAACAGACCATCTCCGCGGAAGGTTACAGCGGCTTCGCGTTCAGCCCCTATTACCCGCACACGGTTCGCGCGAAGGAAACGAAGAACTGCACGGATTGCCACGTTTCAAGGGGGTCGGACAACAACGCCTGGATGGCGCAACTGCTGATGCAGGGAACGAATCTGGTGAACTTCATGGGACGGTATGTCTTCGTCGCCGAAGGCTCGAAAGGCTTCGATGCCGTTGTGGTTGCCGAACATGACGATCCGCCGGCGGTGCTGGGCAGCGACCTGCACAAGATCGTTTATTCGGACGACTACGAGAAGCTTGTGAAGGCGAAGCGGGAACTGGAAGAAGCGGATCATCACGCCGGCAGTGTGCTGGATGTGCAACTCCGTGGGGAGTATCTGTACACAGCGCAGGGCAAGGGCGGCTTCCGTGTGTACGACGTGGCGAACATCGACAACAAGAGCTTCTCGGAAAAGATGGTGACCGCGCCAGTGTCGCCGCTTGGGCAGCGCTTGTATGTGAAAACCAAGTTCGCCACCGCCGTGGCTTCGCCGTCCACGCTCGCGCTGGATCCTTTGCGCACGCATGATCCGGCTAACGAAGAGAAGCCGATCGCATTGATGTACGGATTCCTTTATGTGACCGATCTGGAAGAGGGTTTGGTGGTGATCGGCGACCCGGATCTGAAGAGCAAAGCGCCCGGCGTGCTCACTCTGCTGGATGGAAATCCGGCGAACAATTTCCTGAAGCGCGCGCTTGCGTTCAATCCGAACGGTATTTTGAACGGGGCCCGCCGTATCACCATCGCCGGAAACTACGCATACATTTTATGTAACCGTGGCCTGGTGGTGGTGGATCTTCAGAATCCGCTTGCGCCGAAAGTTACCGCCGAGATCGGCGCTCCGGATCTGGTGGAACCGCAGGGAGTGGCTGTCCAATTCCGTTACGCATTTGTGGTGGACAAGCAGGGCTTGAAAGTGTTGGACACTACTTCGCTTGCCGAGCCGAGGCTGGTGAAGAATGCATCGGTTCCGCTCACCGATGCACGCAATGTGTATGTAGCGCGAACCTACGCCTACGTGGCCGGCGGCAAGCAGGGCATGGTCATCATCGACGTGGAGCGGCCGGAGCACCCGAAGATCGATCAGGTGTTCAACGCCGACGGCGAGATGGACGACACTCGCGACATCAAGCTCGGGATGACCGCGGCCAGCGCGTTCGCCTACATTGCCGACGGCAAGCACGGAATGCGCATCGTGCAGTTGTTCGCGCCCAACGATACTCCGAACTACCTGGGATTCAGCCCGCGCCCGAATCCGAAGCTGATTGCCACATACAAGACCAAGGGCCCGGCCCTGGCCGTCTCCAAAGGAATCGATCGCGACCGTGGAGTGGATGAGAGCGGAAATCAGTTGACCGTTTTTAACCGGCGTGGATCCAGACCATTTAACAAGCAGGAAATGGAAAAGATGTATCTGCGAAACGGGAAGATCTACACCGTGACGAACGAGCCTCCCAATTTGCCGGCAGGTAAAAAGTGACGAAAGAGCAAGAACGGCTCACGCGGCCCCATACGGACCGGCTGGTCCGGCCATGGCGCAAGTGGGGTCCGTATGTGAGCGATCGCGCCTGGGGCACCGTTCGGGAAGATTACAGCGAGCACGGCACCGCCTGGGATTACCTCACGCACGACCTGGCCCGCAGCAAGGCATACCGTTGGGGGGAAGACGCGATCGGCGGTATTTGCGACCGTTATGAGTTGATGGTCTTCGGCCTGGCACTGTGGAACGGCCGCGACCCAATCCTGAAAGAACGGCTCTTCGGCCTGAACAGCGGCGAAGGCAATCATGGCGAGGATGTCAAGGAGTATTACTTCTACCTGGACAGCACGCCCACGCACAGCTACATGAAGATGCTGTACAAGTATCCGCAGCGGGAATTTCCGTACGGACGGCTTGTGGAGGAGAATCGGCGGCGAGCGGGTGGCGGGCCGGAGTTCGAGCTTCTTGACACGGGCATTTTCGACGACAACCGCTACTTCGATGTGGTCATCGAGTATGCGAAGGCATCGGAAGAAGATATCTGCATCCGGATTGAGGCCTTCAATCGCGGCCCTGAGGAAGCGGAGCTGCATCTGATTCCGCAACTGTGGTTTCGCAATACCTGGGCGTGGAGCAATCCTCCGTTGCCGGAACCGTCCATCACGCTGGGTGTTGGCCCGGAAGGCTGCATCCGTCTTTGTGCCGATGACAGCAACGCGCTGCCCCCCAAGAATCTGCTGGCGGAGTATCGTCTGGGAGTGCGCAATCTGTACGCGCCCGGCGATGGCGAACCGCTGTTCACAGACAACGAAACGAATGCTCCTCGCGTTTACGGCGACGGTGCAAGCAGCCGGAAACCATACGTGAAGGATGCCTTCCATCACTACCTCGTGAACGGGGAGCAGGATCACGTGAACCCCGCCCAAACCGGGACAAAGGCGTGCGTGGATCACAAACTGCGGATTGGCGCTGGAGAATCCGCCGTGCTGCGTCTGCGATTGACTCCAGCGCAGCTTGACCATCCTCTGCGCGATGTGGATGAGATTGTCGCCGCGCGAAAACTGGATGCGGATGAGTTTTACCAGAGCGTCCACCCCGCTAACGCATCAGCGGAGGAACGCATGATCCAACGGCAGGCGCTTTCGGGTCTGCTGTGTAGCAAGCAGATTTACATCTTCGATGTGAACTTATGGCTGGAGGGGGACAACCCACAATGCCCGCCGCCCGAACGCCGCAAACACAGCCGCAATAAACACTGGCGCCACTTGAACACCATGCGCATCCTATCCATGCCGGATAAGTGGGAGTATCCATGGTTCGCGGCCTGGGATCTTGCGTTTCAGTGCGTGACGCTCGCGCTAGTTGATCCCGGTTTTGCCAAGGACAATCTATGGTTCCTGTTGTTCGAACAGTTCCAGCACATCAACGGGCAGATCCCCGCTTATGAGTGGGAATTTTCAGACTTGAATCCACCAGTTCACGCCTGGGCCTGCTGGCGCGTGTACGACAGCGAGCGGCAGCGCACAGGGAAAGGAGATCGCGAATTTCTGGAGAAATGCTTCCACAAACTGCTGATCAACTTTGCCTGGTGGGTGAACAAGGTGGACAGCCAGGGGAACAACGTCTTTGAGGGCGGATTCCTTGGCCTGGACAACATCACGGTGGTGGACCGCAGCGAAAAATTACCGAACGGAGCCATTCTGGAGCAATCCGACGGCACCGGCTGGATGGCTTTCTTCTGCGTATACATGATGCGCATCGCGCTGGAGCTTTCAAAAGAAAACAAGACCTACCAGGGGCTGGCGGTTAAATTTTTCGAGCACTTCATTTACATCGGCGCCGCCATGAAGAACATGGGCGGCCGCGAGTTTCAGCTCTGGGACGAAGAAGACGGATTCTTCTACGACGTTCTGCGCTATCCCAATGGGGAATTTCACCGGTTCCGTGTGCGGTCACTGGTGGGTCTGATTCCGCTCTTCGCGGTGGAAGTGCTGAGCACCGCGGAATTGCAGGACCATCCGGAGTTCCTCGCCAACATCGACTGGTTTGTCCGGAACCGTCCGGATCTGGTCCGCCATGCCTGCTCGACGCCGATGAAGAAGGACGGCCCCGGGCTTATTCTTTCGATGGTCGATGAAAACCAGCTCAAGCGGCTGTTGGAAAGGCTTTGGAATCCGGATGAATTTCTGTCGCCTGCCGGTGTTCGCAGTCTGTCCGCCTATCATCGGGAGCACCCGTTCGTCTTCGGTAATAGCCGTGTGGGTTATGAACCTGCCGAAGAAGACATTAAGCTGAAAGGCGGGAATTCCAACTGGCGCGGCCCCATCTGGTTCCCGACGGCTTACCTGATTGTGGAATCGCTGGTCAAGTTTGGAGAAGCGCACGGTGCGGATTTTGGGCTACCCGCGGCCGGCGGCGGCGTCACCACTCCGAAGGTCATGGCGGAAGAAATTGCGGGCCGGTTGATTCACTTATTCTGCCGGAATGAACAGGGGCGCAGGCCGGTATTCGGCGGCGCGGAGAAGTTCCAGACCGATCCGCATTGGAAGGATCTGCTGCTGTTCTATGAGCACTTCCATGGCGATAACGGCGCCGGGATCGGGGCCAGCCACCAGACCGGATGGACCGCCCTGGTAGCGAACCTTATTGATGAGTGGCGCGGCTAGAGTACTTTCCACAAATTAACTGGACAGATCGAATACTGCGGGCCCGCCCAAAATCAGCGTCGATCGGATGGGGGCGGGTAGACACAACTTGGTCTATCTATTTCTTGGACACTCCACTGGAGATCAGTTGGTGAATGCTCAACGTGCCGTTGACGGGTTTCTCTTTGCTCCAGTCGTGATAGTCATGGCATTCAAAGCATCGTG
>JANYCV010000057.1 GCA_025360145.1 Acidobacteriaceae bacterium | reverse complement strand
AACGATGGACCACTCCTCTATCATTGCGATTCAGAGGAACAGCAAAACTCCTTTGAGTCCACCTGCCGTAAACTCCGCCGCTTCCGGGCTGGAATGCTCAGCAGCCCCTAATCCACCCACGAATTCCCCAGACGAGCCAATCAGTTAAGTCCTTCCATACGCCGCCAACTCCCTTTACATCGGCCTGGCCGCCAAGCTCGCCTTCGGTACCCACTTCACGCGCGACTCGGGTGACCTCACTGCCGAAGGCGTTCAGCTGATCCACCATCGTGTTGATCGTGTTCTTCAGTTCGAGGATTTCGCCCTTTGCATCAACTGTAATTTTGGTGGAGAGATCCCCTTTAGCAACGGCTGTGGTTACACCTGCGATGTTGCGAACCTGAGATGTCAGGTTCCCGGCCATGAAGTTCACCGAATCGGTGAGATCCTTCCAGACTCCTCCTACCCCCTTCACCTCCGCCTGGCCGCCAAGAATGCCTTCGGTGCCCACCTCACGAGCCACACGAGTAACTTCCGATGCGAAGGAACCGAGCTGATCGACCATGGTGTTGATCGTATTCTTGAGCTCTAGAATTTCGCCACCCGCATCGACAGTAATCTTTGTAGTGAGATCTCCTTTCGCCACCGCGGTAGTAACGCCGGCAATGTTGCGCACCTGGCCAGTAAGATTGCTGGCCATCGAGTTCACGCTCTCCGTCAGATCCTTCCATGTGCCGGCGACGCCCTTCACAACTGCCTGGCCTCCCAGCTTACCCTCGGTGCCAACCTCACGGGCGACGCGCGTCACCTCCGAGGCGAACGAGTTGAGCTGATCGACCATCGTGTTGACAACCCGAGCCGTTCTGAGAAACTCGCCTTTCAGGGGACGGCCGTCTACTTCCAGAGCCATCGCCTGGGAAAGGTCGCCCTTCGCGACGGAGCCGATTACCCTCGCAACCTCAGTACCTGGTTGAACCAGATCCCCGATCAGACTATTCACCGACGCGACGCATTCGGCCCAACAACCCGATGTGTTACCCAAGCTCGCCCGTTGGGTGATCTTTCCTTCTTTACCGACTGCGCGGCTGATTCGTTCGAACTCGGCAGTCATGTTCTCATTCAATTCAATGACTTCATTCAGAGTGTCACTGATCTTGCCGGCGATACCTATCTGGTCAACCGGCATACGGGCGGAAAAATCACCTTTCCGTAAAGCTGTCAGTACCTTTAGCAGATGTTTAGTATTGATGACTTCAGCAACGGGAGTTGGGGCTGTTGACATAAGAGGGTCTCTATCTTTGTTCACATTGCATGCGATGTCTAGTTCTAGGCACGCGCATTGAGAAATTCTGCCGGAAGCATCGCTCCTCGCGAAACGAAAGATCATTGGGCAGGGTGCCGCCACGTAGACCCGCTGCTTCCGATACAGATGCCCGCGGCCGGCGTAGCTAGAATAGTGCTATGCCACGGCTACTATCATGGTGAAAGTTCAGCAAACAACACAGCACATGACGTGCATGGAAGTCTGGGGCGGAAGCCAGCTCACCGAGCGTGGCGTCGAACTCGGCGGGCTGGACGCCTGGGTCTACAGCAAACCCTTCGGAGAGGCCGAGTACGGCGGCGACATTTACTATGCGTCAAGTTGCGCCACCGGACGCATTAGCCGGCTACTGCTTGCCGATGTGGCCGGACACGGCAACTCGGTCGCGGCCACCGCGGCCAAGCTTCGCACGCTGATGCGCCGCTTCGTCAACCGTCTCGACCAAACCGAATTCGTGCGTTTACTCAATCAGCAGTTTGTCGCCTTGTCGCGGGAAGAAGCATTTGCCACAGCCATCGTCACCACGTTTTTCGCGCCTACCGGATGCCTCAGCGTTTGCAATGCGGGCCATCCGCGTCCTTTGGTGTACCGGGCGGCGCAGCGTAAATGGGATCTCGTCGGTATCCAAGGCGCCTCCGGCCAGTTGCCATTCAGCAACATACCTCTAGGCATCATGGACATCTCGGAGTATGAGCAGTTCGATATCCAGCTCGAACCGGGAGACTGCGTCCTCAGTTACACCGATGCGTTGATCGAATCCAACGATGCCGATGGCGAAATGTTGGGCGAAACCGGCCTGTTGAACATCGCCAGACAGTTGGATGGCGTGCAGTCGCACAACCTAATCGAGTCGCTTCTGAGCGCAATCGCGCAGCAATACCCGGAGAATCTATCCGAGGACGACGTGACGGTGATGGTAATACGGGCCACCGGACAAGCGCCGCGAAACTCCTTGGGCGACAAGTTGAGTGCGCTGGGGCGCTTCTCCCGCACGCTAATTGGTGCAATCGATCCCAGCGCCGAACGCCCACCGTTCCCCGACGCAAATCTGGCGAACATCGGCGGCGCTATCATCCCGGCACTCGGCCGCGGATGGCGTGGCGCCGGCAAGCCGCCCGAATCCTAAACGGCCCCCAGCCTCTTTCCGTCCGGCCCCCACCCTTCCTTGCAGAAGTGCGAGGCGTTCGGCGTCTGATACCGGACGCGCGCCAGTTCCGGCGTCTCCAATTTCTTATACCCCTGTATCCGCGACTCCAGCGCGAAATCCAGAATCCCGCTGGTAAGCATCGTACGCTCCACCGGATACGGCGCCTTCCCCGTCTCGAACATACTCTCCATCTTCTGCACCAGACATCCGAAGTGGTGATGCGGTCTGCCCGGCTGCAAATTCATCAGCGTCGAAACCGGCGCGGCACGGCCTTCCACATCCACCGCCACGGTAAAATCCTCCACCATCCCGGTCATCAGAAACGCCGCTCCCCGCAGCCCGTCGTTGTAATCCACAACGAACACCGTAGGCGTTTTCACCAACGCTTTCGCATCCCCTGGCTTCCGCGTCGTGCTGTGGGTAAGCGCCAGTTCGAATAGCCGCTTCACCCAGCCGTTCTGGTCGATAAAGTTCCAGCAAGCCTGGTTCTCAAGGCACTGCACAGCCCGCACGCCCGTCTCGCCCCCGCGCCGCCGGTCCACCACTGCCTGCAACGCCTCCAGCACGTGAAAGCCGTAAATATCCAGCCCGCTATACGAAATAGCCACTGCATACTTCTGCTGCTCTCCGAACGGAGTATCCACCGACGGCACACGCCAAGCCACTGGCGCGGACGACCCGGCCAGCATGGGAAACTTCAACTCCCGCGAGATCTCCACCATCCGCTTCGCCTGCCGCCAACTGAATGAAAGATGCTTATCGTTAAACACCGGAACGGCCCGCCCGCTCTGCCGGAATACGTCGGTGATCTTCAGGAACATCTCGAAGCGCGGATACAGCTTCTGTTCCTTATCGTTGCTGGGATATTCGCCGTGTTCACCAATCAACAGGACGCCGTCCACGGCCAGCCGCTCACCGCCAAGCGCCAGAGCCTCCTGCACGGTCCGGAAGATCGGAACTTTGTACTTCTTCGCCATTCCACGGCTCAGGTCGTCTTTCGGAACCTGCTCGGTGAACATCGAGACGATCTTCGATCGCGGGTACGGCGGACGCTGATCCTGGTTGAACCCTTCCAGGTATTTGCCCACGATCACATCGGCATGGGAGCCGGGCCGGTACTCCGTGATGATCGCGGCAATCTTTTTATTTTCGCCCGGCGGCGTGGCTGCGGCAGCCATAGAGGCGGAAGCGGCAAGAAAAGTACGTCGATTCATAAGCACCAATAGGCTATCAGAATCCGCCTCGCACCGCTTTATTTTTCCGTCAACTTTGTTACGTAGGAATCGCGCGGAGCCCCCGCCTGGCGTGCCCCGCGCAGCACCCGATCAGCCTCTTCCCGCGTCAACCCGGCGCCAAGCAAGACATAGCTCATACGGGAGCCGCTCGAAGAAGTGAACACGTGGGCACGCACCCCGGGCGAACGCTTGGCGATGAGAACCGCACGCCCCTCGGCAGCCTGGCGGCTCACGTAGGTTGCCGCAATCACCACCCATCCGGACTTCGACGCAGCACTTTTGGCCGGCGGCGCCACCGTCCGGGCCCGCGTCGATTCAGCCACCGGCGCCGCCACCGGCACGCTCGCTACCGGTACTGCCTGTTTAGCCGGTTCCCTCAGCCCCCAGTATCCGAGGATTCCGAAAAGCACCACTGCTGCCATCGCAACAAACGGCCATCGCATCGGGGCCGGCTGCGCGGGGAGTAGCCGCCGCACCACCGGCGGCATCGTTCCCAACTCCGGGTCTGCTATGGCGATTCCTGAAAGCGTTTGCAGCACCCGGTGAGCGGTCCACGGACGTCCCGCCGCGCCCAGGCAGCCCGTCGCAATTGCCTGGAACGGACTAGGGAGAAGGCTTGCATTGCCGCCGTTCGCCACGCCCGTCATGGCCTGAATCAGCGTAGTCCCCAGTTGCCGCATATCCGATTTCCATCCGTCCTCGCTGGCGGTTGAGATCGTATCCGCACTCAGCTTCACCGCGTCTCCCGCCACATGCATATGGGATGGAATCACCGATCCATGCTGAAGCCCCCGCTGGTGTAAATACTCGAGCGCACCGGCCACGCCCGCCACCAGCGACCGAGCCTCATCCAAGCTAATCGGCCGCCCGGCGAGAATCTCTTCCACGCCAATATCCGACGGCTCCATCGCCGCGAAGATCACGAGTCTTCCGTCCAATTCCGTTTCGCCTGTCTCGTAGACCCGTAGCAAATGATCGTCAACGCACTTGGTCGCTTGCTCCCAACTGCTGCGTACTGCGCCGGAGCGATCATCGTCCAGCATCAGAAGTTGCACCGCGGCCTTGCGTTCCGGCGTGAAGCCGCCGCTTCCACTCGATGAGTCATAGACGGCCATTCCGTGCCGGGTACCGAGAAAAGAATCGAGCCGCCAGTCTCCCGCCATCCACCCTTCATATTCAATCCGGTTTTGAGTCATTTATATTAGATTGCCATCAGCACCGTTTGTTTCGCATTGATAACGGGATAAGATTTCTGGTCAACGCGCGAACGGAGGACCGATAATAAGAGAAGGACCATGATGCAATCCGATTCGACGTCTGTGCCGGATGCTTACCTGATCTTGCTCCCAGCGCATTCTGTATTCACACTCGGAGCCGTCGCCCGCGCCGGCAACGACCGGATCTTGGGCCGCGGTTTGTTTGAACAGTTCCCCCCGAGCCGGAATGAGAACGGTGAAACCATGCCCATCACGAAGTATGCTCTCTCAACGTCGTACGGAAATTGGGAGCAACGCCGATCTTGTCCGCAACGGGGTTCAGCGCATGGAGTATCCGCGAGTTTATCGGCCACCCTCTCCCGCTCACTCACCACAATACAACCGGTCATCGGCG
Source organism: Acidobacteriaceae bacterium (assembly GCA_025360145.1). Taxonomy (GTDB): domain Bacteria; phylum Acidobacteriota; class Terriglobia; order Bryobacterales; family Bryobacteraceae; genus JANXXV01. Next base: position 7,940 of record JANYCV010000057.1, on the reverse strand, counting down.
ATTGCCACGCTTCCATGACTTCGGGCGTTCTTCCTGTAGTTGCTAGAGACGAGGGGCAGCTTGCCCAGGTGTTGAAGAACTCGATATTCAGCGCCCTGAATCACCGGAATGAGAGCGAAGCATCCGCGATACGCGCCGAAAACGAATGGTTGATTGCGGTGCAAGAAAACGGCATCGGATTTGAACCGCAATTTGCTCAGAATATCTTCGGCCTGTTCAAGCGGCTTTATAGGGAAGCCTACCGCATCGCCCTGCCTGAAGCGGCCCCCTGAACGAATCGAAACCCGCCACAATGGAAATAATGCGCGGTGTGTTAATCGCAGCCTTACTGGCCTTCGCAACTATGGCGCCGGCACAGGTGATCATCCGCCCGTCCCGCTTTCCTCCAGCCTTGAAGCACGCCCTGGATCACCCGGAGCTGGCGCAAACCCTCAAGTGCGACGTGACTGCCATTAAGCCGGGATTGAACTTCAGCTTTCGGTTCCAGGCCGGCTACATCGTCAGCGTCCCTCTGAAGCAGTACAGCGGTCCCGGACACGCCTGGGTATTGGTATCGAAAATAACCCCGGAAGCCCCGGACTCAAAGCCTGTTTATCTGATTACCACCGCCACCCTGCCTGACATCCCCAAAACCAATCAACAGGGGGAAATGGGAGGAGGTTACCTGCTGGGCGAAGGCCGGTACAACGTCGAGTGGACGCTCTTCGACGACGCCAAACGAACCTGCCAAAAGCGATGGACCATCAACGTAGCCCTAACCTCCGGCGAGCGCAAAGTAAAAACGGTGATGCCGCCAAACACCATCCGGGAACTATCTCTACGCGGCTCCGCCTACACCAGGCCCGCCAAAGACGACATCCGCCCAATCCTCCTCACCATCTTCCTCCACGCCGCGCCCCTCTCTCCGCGCCGCACCAAGCTACGGCCCGGCGACGCACTGGTGCTGCTGAGCGGACTATCGTCGCTGCTGGAACGCGTGCCGTCTCCCTCGGTGCGGCTGGTGGTTTTCAACATGGATCAGCAGAAGGTACTTTACCGCCAGGAGAGCTTTGCGCTGGAATCCCTGGATCAGGTGGCCCAATCGATTAACGGCCTGGAATTGGGGTTAGTGGATTACCAGATCCTCAAGAACCGCCGGACGTCCGCTGACTTTCTAGCAGGCCTGATCAATCAGGAACTGGCCGCGCCGGACCAATCGGAAATCGTACTGTTCCTGGGCCCAGCGTCCCGTTTTGCAGATAAGGTTGCACAAGCAAGCCTCGAAGAGAGGCGTGCAGCGCCCTACTTCTTCCACTTCCAATTCCAGCCGCCATTTCGCCGCGCCGGGGAAGGCTTCCCGGACACCATCAGCCAGACCATCGGCAAGCTAAAAGGCAAAACAATCGTCGTTTACACCCCCGGCGACTTCGCCAAGGCAATTGACCAACTGGAACGCCGCGCCACGGTCCGCTCGGACGATCTCAAATAATCTGGGCGGCCCTACATCTGTAGTGCCCGGTGTTGAGGCTGGACGATCCTCACACCGGACTCACTTTCGCTGTGCCGGTTCCTTCGCCTTCGCCGCCAGAAACCGATGGCGGGCCTCTTCGGCTTTCCCTTCCTGGCCCAGTTTCCGGTACAGCCGCGCCATCAGATACCAGGCATCAGAGTAATCCGGATCCAGCGCGGCGGCCCGCTGCGCCCAGTTGAGAGACTGTTCGGCCTTCTCAAGGTGATCCAGTGCTTTGGCGCCTACGTAGAAACTGCGCGCCGACAGCGGGTTCCGGTTTGCCGCCATGGATGCCGCGTCGAATGCCTTCCGCGGATTGCTTCGCTTCAAGAGCAGCTCGGCGATGTTGATATAGGGCCACTCGTATTCGGGATGATTCTTCTCTACCAGTTTGACCGCGCCCAGAAAATAGCGCATGGCCTTCTCGTCGTCTCCCTTTGCCACGTAGCAGAGACCAAGGTTGTCCAGCGCCTTGTAGTAGGCCGGACTGATTTTCAAGGCGCGTTCGAACTGCCCGATCGCCAGGTCGATTCGGCCTTCCTGATAGTAAATCCGGCCCAGCATATAGGCGCCGTCCTCGTCAGCGGGATGTAGATCGAGCAGCCGTATGAACGTTTCGATCGCCATGCCGGCATAGCCCATCAGATACGCGGAATTCCCTTTTATCTTCAGCGCCGCCGCTTCATTCGGGTGATGTTCGAGAACCCGCTCGGATTCGGTTAGCGCTTCTTTCGGCTGTCGAGCCATCAGGTACGCGCCGGCCAGCAGCACGCGCCCCGCCACTGAAGCGGGATCGCCCTCCAGGTACCGTTCCGCAGCGCGAATCGCCGCATCGAACTCCCTGGCCGAGACTCGCGCCTCCGCCAGCCCCAGCAGATTCGAACTGTTGCCGGGGCAAGCGGCGATGGCCTCTTCCAAGCGTCTGGCCGCCAGCGTGAACTGGCGCTCACTCGTCGCGTTCCGCGCTTCCTGTTGCAGCGCCGCTCCCCGGATAAGGTCGCACCCGGCGTCCTGCGCTTGCGCCGCCATCGCCAGCAATAGAGCCAGGATCATCGGCCGACCGCCGTTCTATTGTAAAGAGGCAAGCTTCTCACGCACCCGGGGAAGGATGCTCCGGTATTGGGCCCCGGAAGCCTTGGCAAGAAATGTCTCGAAGCTCGAGCGGGCACGCGGGCGGTCTCCCGCCATTTCATACAAAAGTCCGAGATTCATATGCACCTCGACCAGCTCAGGATCAACCTGGGCGGCCCGTTCGAAGTAGCCGCGCGCAGCCTGGTAGTCCCGCTTCTGAATCGAGACCAGCCCCATGCCGTTTTGCGCCGCCGCGTAACCGGCGTCGTTGGCGAGAATCCATTTGAAAACTCGCTCGGCATCGGGCAGGCGTCCTTTTTCGAGATACGCGGTGGCGAGATTGTTCTGGCTATCCAGATCCGCCGGGTTAATCTGCGCGGCCTTCTCGTATTCGGCGATCGCCGACTCCTTCTCGCCGCGGCGCAACAGCAGGTCGGCGAGGCGCGAATGAAGGCGCCCGCTGTCGATGCCTTTTGACAGGGCAATGCGGTACAACTGCATGGCCTCTTCGTAGCGATCGTTCTTCTCCAGACGGCCGCCGAGTTGATAGTAGAGCGATGGATTCCGCGGGTCCTTATCCAGCGCCTGCCGCAACAAAGCAATGCGCCGGGACTCGGGCAGATTCGTTCCACCGCTCTCGGCCTCGTCGATCAAGTGCAGGATATCGAGCGCGTCTTTGGGGTCGATGCCGGTACCGGTCAGCTCATAAGAACGGCCGCCGGCGCCGGACATGTAGCCCAGCGATTTCAGTTGATCCATCACGCGCTCGTTCAGCATGGCGGTTTCCACCTTCTCGGTCCCATTCCCGCCCGGCGAAACAATGATCTTGAGTTGCGCCTCGAACTTCCCCGCTTCAGCACTGTTTTGCAGGATGACGTTCTTCGTCTCGCCGGGGTCGGATGCCAGATCGTAAAGCTCGGAGCGTGGCGCGCGGATGTACTTCCAGCGGTTTGTGCGAATGGCCCTCAGTTCGGACCAGTTCATGTTCATCTTCGGATACAGCGTCTCGGCGTAAGAGCTCTCGGTGGCGACGCCAGCGCCCGCGAATGCCGGCACCAGGCTGACACCCTGCACGGACCCGGCCGCGCGCCCGCCCATTACCTGAAGCAGCGTCGGCAGGAAATCGATGCTGCGGGCCTGCTGCTTCACCCGCACGCCCGCCGGAATTCCCGGCCCCGCAATAAGGAACGGGATACGCAGCGTCGAGTCGTACAGAAAAACGCCGTGCGTGTGTTCGCCATGCTCGCCCAGGCTCTCGCCATGGTCGGAGAGCACGGCAATCACCGTCTTGTCCGCAGGGGACTTCTTTCCAACCGCGTCGAAAAGACGCCCGATTTGCTGATCGGTATAGGCGATTTCGCCATCGTAAGGGCGGCCCTTGTACTTCCGGGCGAACTCCGCCGGAGGCTGATAGGGAATGTGTGGATCATACAGGTGCACCCACAGGAAGAACGGCTTGCCTTCCGGCCTTTTGTCCAGCCAGGCGATCGCTCGGTCGACAACCACCGATGCTTTACGTTCGGGGTCCTCACGGAATTCATTCCGGTTGCCGGGCCGCGGCATCTCGTCGTCATAAACGGCGAACCCGTTATTGAAGCCGAACAGCTTCTTCAATACAGCCGAACCGATGAAGGCGGCCGTGTCCCAGCCCTGCTCTTGAAGAATGCGTGCCAACGGGTGTGAGGACGATGGCAGGACGAAGCCGCCGGTGTTGCGCACCTTGTGCATGTTCGGGTTCTGCCCGGTGAAAATGCTGGCATGGGAAGGCGGCGTCAGCGGCGTTTGCACCACCGCGTTCTCAAACAACACGCCGCGCTTCGCTAAGGCATCCAGAGCGGGCGTTTCGATATCCGGATATCCGTAGCAGCCGAGATGATCGGGACGAAGCGTGTCCACCGTCACCACTACAACATTGAACGGACGGAGTGGAGCGATTTTGTCCGGAGAACGTTGGGCGGTCTGCTGCTGGGATTGACAGCCGGCCAGCAAGACGGCGCCGATCAGGTAGAGCGGCCGGAGGCGGGTGTGAGCAGAATGCACGGGAACTATCAATTTAGCCTAACTGGGTATGTGCTTGACTCAAGTGGGTACGGCCTCGCAGCGTTTCGTGTGGCTGGCGCATCGGTGCCTTCGTCCCGCTTCCAGCAGCGGGACGAAGGCGTCCCGCGCCGGCCAGGGGGCCCACCCCACCTGGTTGAGCTGCTGCCGTAGTAATTTCCTGAGTGATGCACATAGCCAGCTTAGCCTAAAAGGGAAAATCCCCGTCCGCGGCTAGCAAGGCCACGGGCGGGGATGGGATGGGAAGCGGCGGCGCGATCAGAACTCGATCCGCGCCTCCACCTGTACCGTGCGGCCACCGCCGCGTTGTACCAGTTGGCCGAATGAGCCTGGGTCGGCAATGTCCAGCCCCAGGAATTGGCGCGACGTTCGCTTGAACGGATTCTCGGCGGTGGCGCCGATGCCCAGGAACGTTTTTTCGCGGAGATAGAAGCGTTTACTCATCCGGAATGTTTCCCGCATCTGATGCGGCCCTCGCACCTGCGGCAAGAAGCGCGGCGCCGTGCCCACTCGCAGTGGCACGCCGTTGTCTGTTATGGGCTGCGGTGCAAACGCAGCCGGGTTGAGATATGGCGTGCCCGTGTTGAAATCCGTCTTCGATGGCGCCCCGCTCAGACTCTGCTTGCCGCTCAGCACGTCCGGGCGGGTGCCGGGGGCGAAGCCGACCGGGAGGTTGTACCCCGAATAGCTAACCTGAATCGGAAGCCCCGAGGTGTAACCGTGAATGCCCGCAAACTGCCACCCGCCGATAAGCGCGTTGCCGGTTGGACCAAAGTCCAAGCGCCGTCCTTTGCCGATCGGGGATTCGTAAACCCACGTCAGCTTGAATTCATGCGGCGTGCTGAACTCGGTGATCGACCGGTCCAGTTTACGGTTGAAGTAGTCCTGCACGGACGTGTAATACGCGCCCGGCCCGTTGGCGTCGATATAGCCGATCGCCTTTGAGAACGTGTACGCGGCCAGGAACCCCAAGTCCTTGCTGAGGTGCTTGGTCACCGTCACCTGCATCGAATTGTAATTAGAGTTCGAATTGTACGGGAACTGTTCGTCGACCCGGCCATACTGCGCGTAGGGGCGAAGGGCCTGCGCCACCGATTGGCTGGTGTCGAAAGCCGGGAACGGTGTGTACTTGGGATTGTCAGCCACAGTTTCGTTCAACACATCACCCATGCGAAGCTGGCTGGACGGCAGACCGTTATAGTCCGTGTAGCCGGTGCCGGGCGATCCGCCCCACACGCGCGTCCCCTTGTTGCCTACATAGGCCACCTCAAGAACAGTCGACGGGGCGATTTGATACTGAATGGTGAAGTTGTAGTTCTGGGTGTAGCCGGGCCGGTTGGCGTCGCGGGCGGTGGTGGCCACGTCCTGATAGTTCGCCGAATTCGGGTCCGTGTTTGGCAGCGGCTTCGGCAAGCTCGGGTACGGGTTGCGCAGGTAGATACTTGGATCGTCGGCGAACCCCGTCGGACTAGTGCCTGCGAACGTCGGCACGCTGGCGTTGAAGCCGTAGGTGAACCCGCCGTAGCCCCAGTTGTTGGCAATGGGCGGCGTGCTGGTGATGGCGTAGCCCGCGCGGACGACCATCTTGTCGGTGGCGCGCCACACGATGCCAAGCCGCGGCAGAATCTGTTTCCAGTAGGTATCGTTGAATTGCTTGCCAAAGATCAGGGCCCCGGGCCGCTTGGCTTCCGGGTTCTGCACGGCGAGGCTGACCTCGGACATGCGCCCGGTAACCTCGTAGAACGGCGGGATGACTTCCCAGCGCAGTCCCGCGTTCACTGTCAGCCGGGGTGTTATCTTCCAGTCGTCCATGAAGTAGAAGCTGTGCTGCGGCTGCCGGAAGCCCTGCGAATATCCCTGAATGTTGTGATTGGACCGGTACGCCGCGCCCAGCAGGAAGCTGGCGAATGCGTTGCCGCTATTGCTTAATTGACCCGGCAGATCGGTTTGTCTGGCGCTGAAGGTAAAATTACCGGCGTCCGACAGCGCGCGATCATTATAAAAGTAGCGCTTGTATTCGTAGCCGACGCGAAAGGTGTGTGCGCCGTGCAGCCACGTGAGGTCGTCCTGGAAGATCGAGCTTCCGTTCGGGCTGACATCGGCGAAGCCAACGCCCATACGGGTAATCGAGTTGCCTTGCAGCGGCGAACCCGGCCCGTTGAACCCGATGACCGGGAACATCGTGTCTGGCAGGTTCTGCAGACCGATCGCCGTTGCGAGACCGGCGTTGATCGTGGCGGGAAACGCTCCATTCTTGTTGATGAAGCGATTATAGCCGCCAGCCGCTCGGTTGATGATCGAGCTCGAGAGGGTGGAGGTCAACGACAGCCGCGCCAAATGGCCCGGGGTGATCTGCTGCTGCCAGGAACTGGAGGCGGGGCCGGGGAATGGGACGAAACGTCCGGCGCCGTTGTTGAAACGGCTGCGATAGCTATGGTTGTAGTAACCCGAAATTTGGTTCTTGGAGTTTACTTGGTGGTCGGCCTTTACGCCCCATGAAAGCAGTTCAAACACCGGCTGCCCGTTGATGGTGGGAATGTTGCGCAGCAGGGAGGGAAGCGTTGGATCCTGAATACCGATTTTCGAGACGATGTTGGCCGCCACCGGGTCGAAGCGGGACGTGGGAATGATATTGCCCGCGAAGGCGTCGCGCACGATTCCACCGCCGGCGCGCCGCGTGGTGGCGGGGTCGTAAATCTGGCCGAAGCGGATGGGGCGTCCCAGTGGGTCGGTTCCTACCTGCGTGCCGGACTGCGGGTTGCCCGTGTAAGCCGGATCGAAGAGCTTGGAAAAGTCGCCTTTCTTAAACTCGAGCGTAGGCACCGTGCCCAGGCCGGTGGACTGCTGTTGGTTCCGGTTGTCCTTTTCGAGGTTGGTGAAGAAGAACGTCCGATTGCGCCCGTCGTAGATCTTCGGAATGAAAACAGGACCGCCGACCGAGTAGCCGTAGTTTTGCTCGCGGAACTTGGCTTTGGGGCGGCCCGCAGTCGTTGTGTTCAAGTTGGCCGCGTTGAGCGCTTCATTCTGGCCGTAGTAAAATCCAGAACCGTGCAACTGATTCGTTCCGGAGCGGATGGTGAAGTTGGCCACTGCCGTCTGTCCGCCGTTGTACTGCGCCCCGATGGCACCGGTCTGCAATTTGAATTCGCCGATCGCCTCGGCCGAAGGGCTGAATTCGGTATTGTTTCCGCCGGACAGATCGGCGCGCCCGATCGGCATGCCTTCGATCAGGATTTCATGCGAGTACTCCTGGCCGCCGTTGATCGATCCCTTGAACGAATCGCCGGTGGTGCCGGGGAGGCTGTCGAAAATGAACTGCTGA
>JANYCV010000036.1 GCA_025360145.1 Acidobacteriaceae bacterium | reverse complement strand
CTGCGAGACCGTACCCACTTGAGTCAAGCACATACCCGGTTAGTCCCAGATGGGCATGAGCGTGACTCAGACAATTACAACGGCAGCGGCCCAGGTAGGGCGGGCCCCCTGGCCGGCGCGGGACGCCCTCGTCCCGCTGCTGGAAGCGGAACGAAAGCCCCAATGCGCCAGCCACACGAAACGCTGCCAGACCGTACCCACTTGAGTGAAGCAAATACCCCATTAGTCCCATCTGGGCATAAGCGTGACTCAGACAATTAAAACGGCAGCCGAGGTAGGGCGGGCCCCTGGCCGGCGCGGGACGCCCTCGTCCCGCTGCTGGAATCGGAACGAAAGCCCCAATGTGCCAGCCACACGAAACGCTGCCAGACCGTACCCGCTTGAGTGAAGCAAATACCCAGCATGTCTTATTTCACCGGGGCGTCTGTAAAAGGCCTGTTAGGTCAAATACGATTCCTAGGGAAGTCGCGCTCCCGGGGAAGATACAAAGCCGAAGCAGACGGAGCTCCCAGTCAAACCGGACCCAATGTTGCCCGTTCTGGGAGGGGGCTTTTGAGAACATCTGCTTTAGTGGAGCCTAGAAGCGGAGGCTTTGAGTAGACAATCAGTCCTATGGTTTTGCTCCAGAGCCTTGTGCCGCCTGCCAGATCTTTGGCCCTTTGCCGGGATCAAAGTTCTTCCACGCCGCGCTGACCGGTTTCGGCGTGGACTTACGTGTTTTCGCCGCGACCGGTTTTCGCCGCGACCGGCCGTGCCGCTAGCTGACGCAGTTCCACTTCGAGGTAGCGGCCCCAGAAAGCGCAAAGAAATCGATCCGTTGAGGCGCTTTTCAATGCACACGCTGGAACCTCGCAATCCCGGGCCAAATATCCTTACGGTCAATCTGCTAGATTCGGCCCTCGTACCGGACTGTATAGTCGTTGGCGACACTGCGCTACTCAACATAACGTAGAATTGCAGCCAACTCGTACCCTTCCTCGAGAGGGCGGTGCGCATCGCTGGCGTTGGCTGGTGTCACCGCCACCACGGCAGGAACTCGGCGTCCAGATAACTATAAGCTTCCTCCATCGCGTTGACTCCGGCTACACGCATCGCTGTCACCAGACGATCCTGCGGAGTGCCGAACTCGCGCTCGGCGCGCCCTTTAGTTCCATTTGCCGGTCCTAATCCCCCCCGCCTTTGAGGCGGGCCGTTTTCAGCCACAGTGCCTCGGAGTGAGTCATCGCCGGGGGGATTGGCGAAGTACGTCGGGGCTTGTTTCTCGCGGATGGGCGGCCGCATGGTGGGAATTCGGCCTTACGGCGCACATCGACGACGAGCGCCGGGACGCCCTTTCCCACGGCTTTAGCCGCGCCCTGAGACTTCCACTCGCCATCCAACCCCACCGCCTTCAGGCGGTGGTTCTTTAGCCTGGGAGTCTGTCGGAATGAAACTGTTTTCAACCAACAACTGACAGACCAAGCCATCTTCGTAAGTTATGGATTCTTCGTTCTAGAAATTCTATCTCCGACAGACTCCCGGGGAGAATGATCCGCAATTCAGACGATGTTCACTTCCCGCAACCCGCTCGCCGATCCGCGTGGGCGGCAACTCTGGCCGGTCCTTCGCTTCCAGCTCAACCCGTTTGGTCTTCCCGGCTGTCTGAAACAACGCCGCTCGGTCCGTGTAATACGCCAATGGGCGGCCAAAACGTTCCAAATACGCCCACAACACACGCATGTTCGCTTCCGTAGAATCGTGCCGCATGAAGCGGGCAAACAGCCGGCTGGTGGCGTCGTCGATCATCGAGATCAGATAGATCCTCTCGCCACGGCCTCCCAGCCAGTCGTGTTCACTGGTGTCCCGCTGAAGTAATTCTCCCAGCCGGCTCCGTCGCGATCGCCACTGATGCACTTTAATCAGGCGCTGGCGTCCGGCCTTCCACAATCCCCCTCTCACCATCCACTGCCGCCGTCAGTTTGTATTGCTTGCGCAGATACTCCGCCGCCAGCGTTGGACCGAAGCCCTGCTTCAGAGAGGCCCGGAAAGGATCGCACAGCCTGTTCTTCGGTAGCCGGCAAAAAAAGCTCGGGTTCGATGGCCTCCCCGGCAACGCCGATCTCTTCGGCCTGTGTTAGTAGTAGCTGTCCGTTGCCCACCCCTCCAGGCTGAGTCTGTCAACAGGACATTTCTACTTTGCCGCGACACTTTCTGACTGTCTGAATCGCAGCAGGCTATCTAGGCAATCTTGACCCAAAAAAACGCAGTCCCAACTGTTTGCAACTTTCTTACGCTTAAAATCAGCAACTTACAGCCACCCCTTCGCAACACCAACCCATCCCTCATGCAAAACTGAAAATCGCAAGGGCTCGTCTCCACGCACCCTTAGCCGAAGGAGAGTAAGGAAATGGCAAGTGCGAAACAGATAGCGGCCAACCGCCGCAACGCGAGCCTCCCAAGAGGGCCGCTAAGCGCGGAAGCCAGTGCAGCGATCAGAGAGAACGCGGTAAAGCACGGACTCACGGCCAAGCACATAGTAATGCAGCACGAAGACGAAGCCGACTATCACGAACTCCGCGCCAGCATCGTCATGGAGTACCAACCGCGCACTCCGCAAGAGCACCGCTTCGCAGACCAGATAGCGCAAAACTACTGGCGTCTCCTCCGCTGCCGCCGGGTAGAAACCGCAACATTCGAAAACCGTCTCGGCGCTCTAAAAAACCGCCTCAAAATCGACCCGAAAGCGCCAATCGACAACGACGAAGGAATCTCAATCTGCATGTCGAACGAAGGCCGCGACTTCGACACTCTCCGCCGCTACGAAACCACCATAGAGCGAGCCTGGTACCGCGCGATCCGCGAACTGCGAGCCGCGCAAAAAGAGCGCCGTGAAACCGAAGCAGCCCAAGCCCAAACCAAAGAGGAAGCCTACAATCCGCCGCTAGAAGACACGATAGCGGTACGCCACCCGTGGTCACCGCTAGCAAACGAAGTCATGGCCATCACCGAGCCAATCGCCCACGACGAATGAAAAAGAACGGGAAGGTGGCAGTGACCAGGAGCCTGCCGGAGATAGAATTCCTCGAACGTAGAATCAATAACTTACGAGCATTGCATGGTCTGTAAGTTGTTGATTCTTGCTAGAAAACAGTTTCATTCCGACAGGCTCCCAGGCTGGCATCTAAACATCCAGCCAATAGCCCAAGACGAATGAAAAAGAACGGGCTATCCTCCGGTCCGGAGGTGCGGCGGACCCCAGGTCCACGCGGAACGCCCTCGTTCCGCCTCCCGAAGCCCAACCCATGCCACGCGCAGACAGGTTTCCGGGCGCCCCCAAACCCGTCCAAACTTGCAATTGGCTGCGTTTCGCAACAGAAACTTGATCTTCTCCACGTGCTCCGCGTAAAGCAAGCGCGTCAAAACTAACCAGGGCTACCGCCCGCCAGATCTTTGACAATCGAATAGCACCAACCACCGCGCGTCGGCCACTAGCGCTGGAGGTCTAGTGGCGGCGTGTCTCCAGATTCAGCATCCGATCTTCCAGCGCCGCCAGCCTTCCCTTAATGTCAACATCCTACCCTTCCAGATCATGCATCCGGTGGGAGATACCCTTTCCGTAGCTATGGAAGCTCGTCAACATGTTGGTTTCAATTTGGCGCATCTGTTCAGTGAGATCGTCTCCTAGTTGCTGGAGTCCCGTTTTCAGTTCGCCCCTAAACTCAATTCTCAACTCGGCAATCATCTGCCGGATGGCGCTAAGCATTTCATCCTTCATCGCCGTCAACTGCGTCGTCAACTGCTTTTGAGTAACCGCCGCGTTATCGTCCATACCAGATGCCGTCCCTATCTGCATTCTAACGCTACCGCCAGTCCGCCGTGAAAATGTTAAACTCATACCGCTGTTTCGCTTCCTTATCCGAGCAAAACACCAGCTTCTTCCCATCCGGCGAAAACTCCGGGAACGACGTGAACCCGCCAAAGTCCGTAACCTGTTCCAACCCAGACCCATCCGCGTTCATCATAAACAGCTCAAACTTCCGCCCATCGCAATTATGCTTATTCGATGCAAATAGAATCTTCTTCCCATCCGGCGTAAACAACGGCGCAAAACTGGCGCATCCAAAGTTCGTCAACTGCTTCACGTTCTTCCCGTCCGCATCGCCAACCATAATCTCCATCTTCATCGGAGTAGTCAGGTTCTGCGCCAGTAAATCCCGATACTTTTTCAACCCCTCGGGCGTGCCCGGATGATTCGCCCGCCAAACCAATTTCTTCCCGTTCGGCGAGAAAAACGACCCGCCGTCGTACCCTTCACTCTTCGTTATCTGCTTCTTATCCGACCCATCGGATTTCATAGTCCAAAGGTCCAAATCGCCCGAAGCCATCGACGTATACGCAATCCGCCCGGTCTTCCAGTTCACCGTAGCTTCCGCGTCATACCCGGGCGCATCCGTCAGCTTCTTCTCAATCTTCCCGGCATCGGTGGCCAGGAAAATGTCATACCCTGGATACACCGCCCAAACATAACCCTTGCTCCGGTCAGCCGCCGGCGGGCAACCAGGGTCCGCCTCATGCGTCGACCCATACACAATATGTTTGCCATCCGCCAAAAAGTACCCGCAAGTAGTCCGGCCCTTCCCGGTCGAGACCAAATGCTGATCCGTCCCATCCGCGTTCATCACGAAAATCTGATCGCATTGCAGTTCCCCGCGCGTAGATTGGAAGATCAACCGCTTCCCATCCGGAGCCCAATAAGCCTCCGCATTCTGCCCTCCGGAAGTCAGTTGCTTAATGTTCGATAGGTGCGATTCCGCAAAAACTACTCCGGTAGCCAGGACCGCCAGAAAGAAAAACCTTGCCATTGTTAAGCCTCTTTTACATGATTGTAGTCTGTGCGACTCACATCGGCTCTACTCATCCTCTCTGCCTGCCACGCCGCAGCCGCGGACTCATCGTTCGTCGAGCACACCCTAGCCACTGACCTGAAGGGCGGTTATCAGGTAGTAATCGCGGATATGAACCACGATGGCAAACCTGACCTGATCGCCGTGGCCAGCGGAATGAAGGAACTGGTATGGTTCGAGAATCCCACCTGGGAACGCCACGTCATCGCGGGCAATCTCAACAGGATGATCAACGTAGCCGCCTGGGACACCGATGGCGACGGCATCCCGGAACTGGTCTTAGCCAGTGAGTTCGCCAACGAGGCCAAGAACAGCATCGGCATCATGTCCGTCCTGACCCACAACGGCGACCCGCGTCAACCCTGGACGGTCAAGGAAATCGATCGCTTAACCACCTCGCACCGCCTCCGCTGGGCCGACATAGACGGCAGCGGCAAGAAGGTTCTGGTCAACGCCGCGCTAACCGCAGCCAACGCCGAAAAGCCCGACTACCGTGGCAACACGCCGCTGGTCTTCTACCGCCCCGGTGAATGGAAGCGCGAACTCATCAGCGATGCCAATCAAGGCGTAGTCCACGGCATCTTCATCAACAAGTGGTCGAAGGGCGGCAAGGCCGAAGACATCCTGACCGCCAGCTTCGTAGGCATCCACCGCTTCCACCTCGAAAAAAACGGTGCCTGGACAAGAACCGAAATCTCCAAAGGCGACCCAGCTCCCTGGCCCAGGGGCGGGTCAAGCGACATAGCCATCGGGACTCTCAAAGGCAAGCGATTCCTGGCGGCCATCGAGCCCTGGCACGGCAACGAGGTAGTGGTTTATCACGAGCGATCAAAGAATAAGTTCGAGCGCCAGGTGATCGAAAAGGAGCTGGTGGACGGTCACACCATCGCGACCGCCGACCTCGACGGCGATGGCCGCGACGAAATCGTAGCCGGATACCGCGGCACCGGCCGCAGCGTCTATATCTATCACTCCGGCGACCCGAAAGGGCAGACCTGGACACGCTCCACTCTGGACGCCGGCGGGATGGCCGCGGCCGCCTGCGCCACCGCCGATCTGAACGGTGACGGCAAGATCGATATTGTTTGCATCGGGTCCGCCACCACGAACCTGAAGTGGTATGAGAACACCGGCGGGAAGAAAAGGTAAACTTTAGACTTGCCTCCGCCCTGCGTTACCGTCGTCATTCCAACTCTGACGGCGGACGATACCCTTGTCGATTGTGTGCGCTCCCTCGAAGTGCAGTCCCGCCGCGACTTTGAGGTGATCATTGTCGATAACAGCGGACAGCAACTGGTCCGCCGGCGCAATGCAGCCGGAGCGCGGGCCAGGGTCATCGAGAACACCGTGAACGCAGGCTTCGGAGGTGCAATCAACCAGGCATTTCACCAGTCCAGTGCGGAGTTCCTGGCTACACTGAACGACGACGCGGTAGCGGACCCCAACTGGGTAGCATCGTTGATGGCGGCAGTGGAGAACAGGCCGGACGTAGGAATGTGCGCTTCAAAAGTACGCCTCTTCCCTCGAGGAAATCTGGACTCCGCCGGAATGTTGATCGCAGGCGACGGCAGCAGCAGGCAGCGCGGCCATCTCAGCAATCCGGCGCTGTACAATCAGGCGCAGGAAGTGCTTCTCCCCAGCGGCTCGGCAGCCTTGTACCGCCGCAAAATGCTGGAAGAGATCGGCCTGTTCGATGATCGCTTCTTCCTCTACTGCGAAGATACGGACCTCGGGCTACGCGCCAGATGGGCGGGGTGGAAATGCCTCTACGTGCCGGCCGCAATCGTGGATCATCACTACTCGCATTCGGCCGGCCGCGCCTCATCGTTGAAAGCGTATTACGTGGAGCGCAATCGTCTGTTCACCGTGTGCAAGAACTTCCCCGTAAGCATGTTGCTGACAGCGCCGGCCTACGCGGCCATCCGCTATTTCTGGCACGTAACGATGATGTTCGCAGGCAGGGGCGCGGCCGCCGAATATCGGCAAGCCGGCAGTGGATTGGCGTTGATCTGGTTCGTTGCGAAGGCCCACGCCGCGGCGCTGGTCCGATTGCCGGAGTTGCTGCGGCAACGCCGTGAGATCCGGAAGAGCGCCCGCCTGAGCACGGCCGGGTTCCGCAACCTGCTGCGAGCCCACTCCATCAGCCCCAAACAGGTCGCGTCATTATGAGGATTCTCGACCTTCTCATCATCATCCCGGCGTTCAACGAAGAGGGCGCTGTGGGTACCGTAGTGGCCGAAGTCAACGCCGTGCTTCCGGGCGTCCCGGTGCTGGTGATTGACGATTGTTCCGGAGACGCCACCGCCGCGGCGGCCCGCAGCGCCGGAGCCCGTGTGTTGGCACTTCCCACTCACCTGGGACTGGGCGGCTGCGTGCAGGCAGGTTACAAGCTGGCCTTCGAGCTGGGCTACGAATTCGTGATCCGCGTCGACGGCGATGGCCAGCACGACCCGCACGACATTCCCGGCATCCTGGCCAAGCTGAAGCAGACTGGCTGCCAGATGGTGATCGGTTCCCGCTATCTGGTCGATGGCGGAAAGTTCACCAGCCCGGCCCGGGGCGCAGGCATCGTGCTGTTCCGGTTGGTGCTCTGGCCCATCTTGGGAAAGTGGGTTTCCGATCCAACATCCGGATTCGTCGGCGTGAATCGGGAGGCGCTGGCCGTCTTCAGCAAGAGCTTCCCGCTGGAGTATCCCGAGATTGAAGCTCTGGTAGTGCTGAAGCGCAAGGCGTTCCAGTTTGAAGAGGTGCCCTGCAATATCCGGCCCCGAAAAGCCGGCCGCAGCTCGATCACGGCGATGAAATCGATATCCTACATCGTCCACGTACTGCTGGGCGTCTTCGTAAATATATTGAAGTACGATGGGCCGCGAAGGAGGTAATCCATGGACAGGCTCTTAGACGTAATGGCCATCTTCAGCATGGCATTGATGGCGATGGTGCTGCTCTCGGTGCGCCGCGCACATATCCGCGTGGAGTACTCGGTCAGTTGGCTCACCGCCGCCGCCACGCTGCTGATCCTCTCGCGCAGCAGCACGCTGCTCAACTGGCTCTCCGCCCACATGGGAATTACTTACCCCCCGCTGGCGCTGATCCTCATCGCGTCCTGGGTGTTTCTGGTGGTCTTCTACCGTTTCTCGGTCCGGATCTCCGATTTGAAGGACGCCAATACCGACCTCGCTCAGAGGCTTGCCATACTGGAGTATCGATTGCATTCGGCGCATGAAGACAAGTAACAATCCTAAGTGGTGGCACTACGCGTTAGGCGCTCTAGCGGCCTTCCTGGTTGCATTCGAGGTCTACGGGCCGGCGCTGAACGGGCCGTTCGTCTACGACGACGTGTATCTGCCGTTCATGAATCCGTACTATCTGGATAAGCCGCTGAAGGTCTGGGCGAATGTCCGGCCGCTGCTGATGGCCAGCTATTGGATTAACTATCGGCAATCGGGAATTGAGCCGTATGCGTACCACTGGTTTAACGTCTTCCTGCACGTCCTGAACTCGATCTTGTCGTATGTCGTAGTCCGCAAGTTTCTGGCAATGGCGGGCGAGTCGGGCTGGATGCGCGAAGTGCTCGCCATCTTCGCCGGGGCCCTGTTCCTGCTCCATCCCATTCAGACCGAGTCGGTGGCGTACGTCGCCAGCCGGTCGGAGACGATGAGCATCCTGTTCTTCCTGGGCGCGCTGGCAGTGTTTCTCTACCGGAAGACTACGGCGATCTCGGTGCCCGCTGCCATCGCGGTGCTGGTGTTATTCGGGCTTGCCTGCTCGACGAAAGAACACGCCACGGTCCTGCCGGTGCTGCTGCTTCTGACGGACTATTATTGGAATCCGAAAGGCATCAAGCGGAACTGGAAGCTGTACGCTCCCATTCTGATCGGTGGATCTCTCGCCGTGGTTGCTGTTATAGCCGTGTTGAAGGCTTCGCCTTCGGCCGGGTTCCAGTTGAAGAATCTGACATGGTATCAGTATCTGTTTACCCAATTTCGTTCCATCTGGGTATACCTCCGGATGTACGTGCTACCTGTGGGTCTAAACATCGATCACGATTTCACGACCTCAAAAACCATCTTCGACCAGGGCGCAATCGGTTATCTGATCGGCCTGCTGGCGTTGGCGGCGCTGGCATGGAAGTATCGCCACCAGTATCCGCTGGCCTCCTACGGCTTCTTCGGCTTTCTGATCTTACTGGCGCCCACCTCATCCGTGGTGCCGATTCAAGACGTGTTGGTGGAACACCGAGTGTACCTTCCGTTCGTCTGTTTGCTGCTGATCACGGTGGACTTTTTGCGCCGGTGGAAAGTGGGCCGGGGCGCAATGATCGCGACCCTGGGTGCGGTTCTGGCCGTTGCCGGTACGCTAAGTTATCAACGGAATGAGCTGTGGGGCAACCCGGCGGCGCTGTGGCAGGATGCGGTGAACAAGTCGCCGAATAAGGCTCGTCCGCATTTCCAACTTGCGTATGCGCAGATGCAGGCCGGCCAATGCCAGGCAGCCGTGCGGAACTACGAAACGGTAGCAAAGCTCGAACCGGCGGATCAGAGCCTGCTCATCGATTGGGCGCTAGCGGAGGACTGCGCGCTCAAGACCGATTCAGCCATCGGACGACTGAAACAAGCCGCCCAGATGACCCCCAGCGCGCACGTCTATTCGCTCATTGGAATGATGTACGGCAAGCAGGGCCGTGTGCCGGAGTCGCTCGATGCGTTGGCGGCGGCGGAGAAGCTCGATCCGAAGTATGAGATGATCTTTGTCTATCGCGGCAACGACTATCTGAGCACCGGTAACATTTCGGGAGCCGCCGCCGAATTCCAGCGCGCCATCTCGATCAATCCGCTGAACCAGGTTGCGATCAACGGTCTGTCGATGGCCAACAAGCAACTCCGCGCGAACAAGTAGCACCGATGGCACCCCTACGAATCGGCGTCAATGCGCTGTACCTGATCCCAGGCGGAGTGGGTGGAACCGAGATTTATCTCCGCAATCTGCTGCAGGCTCTGGCGGAGATCGACCATGAGAATCAGTACTTCGTCTTTACCAACCGTGAAACCGGCGCGGATCTTGTTCCGGCGGCGCCAAACTTCAATCACTCGCCGCAGCCCGTCAATGCGGTATTTCGTCCAGGTCGTTTGATATGGGAGCAGACGGGGCTGCCGCTCGCCGCACGCCGGCTGAAGCTCGACCGGCTTTTCAACGCCGGCTTCACGGCTCCGATCTTCGGTCCGTGCCCGTCCGTCACCGTGTTTCACGATCTCCAGCACAAGCGGCATCCCGAGCACTTTCGCTGGTTCGAGCTGCCCTTCTGGGACATGTTCCTGTACGGCGCGGCGAAGCGATCGGCCATGCTGGTGGCCGTTTCAGAAGCGACGAAACAAGACTTGATCCGCTTCTACAAATTGCCCGCTTCCAAGATCCGGGTTGCCCCGCACGGCGTCGAACGCGGGTTCTTCGAGATTCAGAACAACCCCGATCCGGACGACCCGTATCTGCTCTGCGTCTCCACCCTTCACCCGCACAAGAATCTGGAGCGCTTGATCTGCGTCTTCGCCGAGTTTCGCAAGAGCCGTCCGGAATACCGGCTGGTAATCGCAGGTCTGCGAGGTTTTCACGCAGACCTGCTTCAGAAGATAGCGGATGAGCACGTCCGGCTAACGGGTTGGATTCCGCGAGAGGACCTGTACGCCTTGTTCCGCGGCGCATCTGCTTTTATCTACCCGTCGACGTTCGAGGGTTTCGGGATGCCGGTGTTGGAAGCAATGGCGGCGGGCGTTCCGCTGGCATCGTCGTCCATCGAACCTCTCCGCAGCATCGTCCAGTCCTCCGCTGTGCTGTTTGAACCGGAGGACGAAGCGGGAATGCTGGAAGCGATGAAGCGCATTACTTCCGATCCGTCACTGCGCGGAACGGGCCGGCAGCGCGCGGCTGAGTTCACCTGGCAAGCCGCCGCTCGGGAAACGTTGGCCGCGATCATCGGAGCAGCCCCTTAGCCACTCCGGCAACCTGGACGACGAGGTTGACTCCAACCGCAAGCGTCAATGTTAACGGCGCAATCAACCCGAAAAGAGATCCGCGCAACATCAGGAAAAGCAACAGCGGCGAGATGGGCCGAGCGTATCCGTAGGGTTCTATCAAATGGGACGGCGCGCCCAACACCAACCCCAAAATGACAAACAGGCCGACACAAATCTGTATCTCCCGCATACGTTCCGGGAGGATCGAATAGACGGCGAGACCGAGGCAAACCAGCAACCCCAGCAACGCGACGACATCGCTTACTTGTAAGATGGACTGTTTCCACGGCGCAGGGTCGTGCCGGAAAACCAGTAGCCGCTGCAGGTGGCCAAATAACGGGTAAGTTGCGATCCGATACGCGGTGGAGGGCGGCGTATGGATTGAAACGAAGGCTGCCCACGCGGCCGCGGGCAAAACCGACAATCCGAAAAGTGCGGTTCGCCTGAACTCGCTCTTCAGCATCGCCGCCAGAACTACAGAGGCTGGAAGTAAGATGCCCGTATCTCTTGTAAGCGCCGCCAGCGTACAAACGGCGAGCAGGCTGCGCCAGTCCCGGCGTTCGGTATAGAGGAGAAAACCGGCGAACAGCGCGGCCAGCGTGCCATCCACCAGCATTCGATCAATCGACGATATGGTGGCCGGCACCAGCAAAAACACCAATCCCCACCACTCGCTTCTGCCGTGGAGAACGCAATAACAACTCGACCAATAACAGCCCGCGAAGACCGATATAAGAATCACCAGAACAAAGCTGTAGTCGATGATGGATTGCCGCCCGCCCGCGAGGGCATAAGCAGCCAAGGGAACAAGAATCCGGCGGTAGCGCAATCGAGCGTCGTCCACGTATTGGGCGTAGTCTTTACGGAAGAACGGATCATGCGCGACGTAGCGGTACATCTGGCCGTCGTATCCGATCGGATGAATGGACCGCATGGTGCCCGGGTCCAGTTCCGGTGGCACAGGCTGGCTGGCGCCGGTGCAGAATAGGCCCGTCCAGTTGCCACCGTAGTTAAAGTGGACCGTGCTCGCCTGCCAGGCGAAGACCAGCGCCGTCGCGATGAAAGCAACGACCAACGCTCGGTGTTTCAATGGACGATCCGAAAACGCACTTTTCTTCCCATGTCGTGATACCCCGAACCATTTGGCGCGAGCATCTTCAAAGATAACTCATGTACCGTGGCGCCAAGTTTCCATGACGGGTACGCCCAACTGAAGCCGGACTTGGCCGATTCCGCTGTGCGGTAAAGGATGGAAATATCCTGGCGTGGCAGGCCATACGTCGCGGGATAAAGCTTGCCGTCAAGTTGCACGTAGACCGATGAAACATTCACCGCCCACCCTCGCACTTCCAGGTATCCCGAGTGGGCGGTCACCTCCGCTACTTCGCGCTCGGAGATTCCAATGACCCCGGAGTTGTTGAGCATTTCCACCCGGCAGTCATCGAGAACACCCAGGGCAGTTAGTTTTGAGAGGTCTGGAACTACCGGCGTCCGGAAGTGGAGTGAGATCCCGGGAGCTTCGTAGACTTCGACGTGAGCCGGGCTTGAGAAAGCAGATGCCCCTTCACCTGAGATAACCAGCGACGTCATCGGTTCGTTCAGAGTATCGTCCCGAAACAGCGACTGAAGTTCATTCAAGTCGATGGGAAAAAGATTTACAGGAACTCCGCCGGGCAGCACGAGCGGAGGAATGCGCGCGGTGATAAACCGGGTTCCTTCGGACGCGAGAATCCCTCGCACCTCCGGAACGCGAAAGAAGAAATCGCGGAGCCGCCCCATCACGTTGAACCTCAGCAGGACGCGCGCGATCAGCGGATGATTGCTCGCTGGAAGCTGCACCGGTTCCCCGAGCCGCACATCGGAGGTTTGCAGCAGACGCAGGGTTGCATCAAGCGGCGCGGATCGCTTGCGAAGAAGAATCAGCGCGCCGTAGGCTGAATCCCATTCATAGTTTCGATAGAGCGTCAGAGCTGTTTGCGGAATGTCCAATAGCGGATGCCGTCCATCGATAGCCTCCCATTCGAAGAGGACGAATTCGGGCGCGGGCGCGCCTTCGAACATTTCCGCGGTCCAATGATCCAGATACGTGGTGTATGCCTGATCGCTCTGCAACGTGCGCAGTGGAACGTACTGAATTGGATTTGCCGCACCGTAGGAACATTGGGACGGGATGACCGTTATCGAGTGATTGGATACGCGGTTCAAGAGTGCGCCAGGCAAGCGCTGGGACTGGAGATTATGAGCGGAAGCCTGTTCCAGGAAACTGTGAAGCGCAGAGTAGTCGAACAGCTTTGAGAACGCTTGCAGTTTCTGAATGGGCGCGGTGGGCATTCCGCTCCATTGATAAAGCGGGGCTTCGCGGGTGAGCCAGATTCCGGCGATGAGAATTGCGGTGACTTGAACCGGAAACTTTAAATCGGCGAAGAGCAAGATCGCTAGCAGGGCGAGCGGAACGAAGGAGAATAGGATTTCGATGTGGCCTGGCTCGCGGATAAACGAGTGTTTGAATTCGAGGAACAGCGGGCCGAAGCAGGCGACTGCGGTGGCGAATGCCGGCTGCTTGGCGAAGTAGAGTGCAGCGGTTAAGAACAAGAAGCCGGTGAGGATTGCGAGTGCCGTGAGCAGCGTTCCGGTTTCGCCTGCGAGGCTCATGGCTGTGCTGTGTCCGGCGGAGGTTTCAAATCCCGCTTTCAGATACACGAGCAGATCTGCAAACGATGGATGATAACTCAGGTATCCGGCGATGAAGAACGCCGGTACGCCTACGATTGCGGAGGTCAGCAGTGTGATGGACTTGCGGCGGTCCAGCAGAAACATCGCCATCGGGAATGCAAGAACCGCGCTGATTGCGGAGATACCGGAACTCAGTTTCACAAGCAAGAGAAGCGCCGACAGCAGAATCGCGGGAATCCAAAACAGATACCAGCGCGGGCTGACTGCGGTTGCGGCGATGAGCAGCAGTACCAGAAAGCTGAGGAAGAAGTCCGGACCCGCATAGCCGAAACTCCAGAAGAGCCGCGTGCCTGGGTAAAGGCAGAGGGTGAAGATGAGGAGATTGACCAGCGGCACCCTGCGCACAAATGCGATCCAGGCGGCCATCGCGATGAACGCCGCCCAGAAGAAGAGCTGAAAGAGAATTCCGAGGCCAAGGTTCGATCCCATGGCCATCGGCAGAATCAGATACGACAGGGGGCCGTAGGTGAAGGCGATGTCGCGCCCGTGGATGAACCCGTGTGTCTGTGCGTAATTGAGCCCTACTGCCCAGGCCCCATCCAGGTCGCTTGCGGCTACGTGATAGCGGATTGAGTAGCCCACACAAGCGATGTAGGCGAAGAGCAGAATTCTTGCCGCCATCCGCGCGCCCATGATCCGTTAACGCAGCAGATCTTCGAGTTGAATCTTCGCGTCGGTTTTGGAATCTCGATACTTCACGATAATCGGAGTGTACAACGAGATTCCCCATTCCTTGCCCTTGCCACGCGTTACCGCGCGCGAGCCGGCGACAACAACCGCGTCTTCGGGAATAACAAGAGGCTCATCGTCCGTCGCGGTATAGATCAGCTCCCGGACCAGATCATAGACCGGCGTGGATCGATTAATAATCGTCCCAGTGCCGAGGACGGCGCGCCGCTTCACGACCGTACCTTCGTACACGCCGCAGTTTCCACCGATGAGAACGTCTTCTTCGATAATCACCGGCAGTGCTCCTACTGGTTCCAGCACGCCGCCGATTTGCGATGCCGCCGATATATGGCAGCGGGCGCCGATCTGCGCGCAACTCCCAACCAGCGCATGGGAATCCACCATGGTGCCATCGCCCACGTAAGCGCCTACGTTGATGTACATCGGAGGCATGCAGGTGACGCCCTTGCCGAGAAACACGCCGTCACGAATGCTGGAGCCGCCGGGAACTACACGGACTCCGCTGTTGGCGTCCAGGCGCTTCACGGGATAGGTTGCCTTGTCGAAGAAGGGAAGGCGGGAAGTGTCGAGGGACATGTCCACCACGGTTCCCATCCGGAACCCGAGCAGAATGCCTTTCTTGACCCAGCCATTTACCCGCCAACCACTTTTGCTTGCGGCGTCAGGTTCGGCTGCGCGGGCTGTGCCTGCGTTCAGCTCATTTTTGAAATTCTGGAAAAGTCGGAAATGTTCTTCCGTGTAGGAGCCGGGCTTCTCATCAAAGAGAGCTTCAATCTTGTTTTGCAGCATTCTCACTACGTTGCTTGATAAGCCCGGCGATTGTCAATACCTGTTCGATTCGCCCTTGGCTGGCGGGTTGCGGCGGTACCAGCGGCAGACGCCACACGGGTTGCAGCAGGCCCATGAGTGCGAGTCCATATTTCACCGGGCCGGGATTGGATTCGATGAAGTTCACGTCCATCAGCGGGAGGTGCCGGCGCTGGAGTTCGCGCGCCGATTTGTAGTCGCCGCGCATGCCTGCCTGGGTTAGCGCTGTCATCTCCGCCGGGATCAGATTAGAGGCGACAGAAATAAGTCCACGTCCGCCTAGCGCGAGCAACGGTATTGTGATGGCGTCGTCGCCGGACAGCACGTTGAACGAAGCCGGCACCTGCTGAATGACCGCCGCCATTTGCGAGATGCTGCCGGAGGCTTCTTTCACGCCAACGATGGTTTCGATTTCCGCCAGCCGCGCGAGCGTGGCGGGATCTACATTCACTCCCGTCCGGCCCTGTACGCTATACACCACGATGGGCAAACTGACCGCGGCCGCGATAGCCTTGTAGTGTTGGTACAGCCCTTCCTGCGTCGGTCTGTTGTAATACGGCGTGACGGAGAGAATGCCTTCGGCGCCCAGATGCTGAATCTCTTTGGCTAGTTCAATCACTTCCGCAGTGTTGTAGCCGCCCGCGCCCGCGAGCACCGGCACCTTGCCCTTGGCTTCTTCGAGTGTGATCTCGACAACCCGTAGATGTTCCTTTCGAGTCAGCGTCGGGCTTTCTCCCGTTGTCCCGCAGGGCACCAGGAAGTTGATGCCCGCATCGATCTGACGTTTCACGAGTACGCGGAGTGCGGACTCGTCGAGCGACAGATCCTTTTGGAACGGTGTAACCAATGCGGTACCGCATCCTGTGAACATAGATATCCTATTTGAACAAAACTTCGCTGAATTCGTGTACGCCCTTCTTGCCTGCAATCCATTGTGCCGCCTTCAGGGCTCCGCGCGCGAAGCCTTCGCGGCTTCTGGCCGTATGGCGCATGGTGATGGTGTCCGCGCTGGAATCGAATCCGATCTCGTGTGTGCCCGGGTGCGCGCCGGCGCGGTTTGAGCTGACGTCTATATGCCGGGCGTAGCCGCTCTTCTTCATCTCATCCACCAGCTTCAACAGCGTACCGGACGGAGCGTCTTTCTTGGTGCTGTGATGAATTTCCCAAGCCCATGATCCGTATTCCGGCTGATCGCTGAGTAACTTCGCCGCCTCAGCTACCAAACGGAAGAAGACGTTCACGCCAACGGAATAGTTTGGGCTCCAGACCAGGGCCGTACCATTCTTCTCGACCGCTGCAGTGACTCGCGGCAGTTCGTCCAGCCAGCCGGTTGTGCCCACAACCACATGGACGCCCAGCGCGGCCAGACGTTCCACGTTCTCAACCGTTGCCGACGGAATTGAAAACTCGATGGCTACCGGGATGCCGGCGAAATTCTCCGGCGTTAGTCCGGCGAAGCCCGCGTTATTAAACTCATCCAGCTTCAACGCTACTTCGCATTCGTATTCCGGCGCGAGTTGTTCAATCAGCTTTCCCATCTTGCCGTAGCCCACCAGCGCAATCTTCATATTAGTCAAACACTCCGGGATCGAGTTCACTGAAGAACTCGGTATGCAGTTGCTGCACAGCCGGCCGCAGGTCGTCCTGCGCCACTACAATACTCAAATTTAACAGCGAGGCACCTTGGGAAATCATTCGGATATTGATCTTCTCCAGTGCATGAAACGCGCGGCTGGCAACCCCCGGCGTGTAGCGGATGTTATCGCCCACCAGGCATACGATTGCTTGATTTTCCTCGACAGTCACTTCTGAAAATTGTTCCAGCTCCGTGCGGATTTCCGCCAGCTTCGACGTGTTGTCAATGGTGAGGGAGACGCTTACCTCCGATGTCGCCACCATGTCCACCGCGGTCTCATACCGATCGAAGACTTCGAAGATGCGGCGCAGAAAACCGTGTGCCATGAACATCCTGGTGGAGAGAATGTTCATCAGCGTAATGTTCTTTTTGCAGGCAATCGACTTCGCCGAGTTAGTACAAGGCACAGCATCCTTTACGATGCGGGTGCCTTCCGCTTCGGGCCGGCGGGAATTCAAAATCAGCACGGGGATGTTCTTCTCGATGGCCGGCATTACGGTGGCGGGGTGCAATACTTTGGCGCCGAAATAGGCGAGTTCCGCGGCCTCTGCAAACGAGATAATCTTCACGCGGTGCCCGCCCGGAAGTATCGTCGGGTCGGCCGTGAGCATTCCGTCCACGTCGGTCCAGATTTGAATTTCGCCGGCGCCAATGCCCGCGCCAACGATGGACGCTGAGAAATCCGAACCGCCCCGGCCGAGCGTGCTGGTAATGCCCTGTTCGGTGGCGCCGATAAAGCCAGC
>JANYCV010000648.1 GCA_025360145.1 Acidobacteriaceae bacterium | reverse complement strand
CGATAAGTATTACGACATGTGCGTGCGGCAGATTGAGTTCATGCTGCGGCTGAACCTGCGGCCGGATGGATTACACCGGCACTCTCCGCTAAACCAGGCGGCGTGGGGACGCGGCAACGGCTTCCCTGCCCTGGGGATTGCGTTGAGCCTCTCCGAACTGCCCGATAGTCATTCGGGATTTCCTGCGTTGCTGGCGGCTTTTCGGGCGCACATGGAGGCGCTGGCTCGGCATCAGGACCCGAGTGGCGCGTGGCACGAAGTGATCGATGTTCGTGGCAGCTACCGCGAACTAACGGCGACGTGCATGATTGCTTTTGCGATGGCGCGCGGGGTACGGCTGGGCTGGCTGGACCGCACGACCTACGATCCGATGATCCGCAAAGCGTGGCGTGCGGCGAAATCGAGAATGGCCGCGGACGGCACCCTGGTGGACGTGTGTACCGGCACGGGAAAACAGAAATCGCTGCAGGACTATCTGGACCGCACCGCTATCCTGGGCGAAGACCCGCGCGGAGGCGCGATGGGCCTGCTGCTTGCAACTGAGATGGCGGTCTATTTTCGCTGAACGCTGAGGATTTCGAGGATGGCGCTTTCGGTGATTTTCCATTCCGGGTCGCGCGGGTCCATGCCTGGAAAATGATCCGCTCCAGGCAGCGGGATCACCTTTGCGTCCAAGCCTGCGGCCTTGGCTGCGTGCGCAAAACGCTCGCTGATCTCGATCGGTACAGTGGTGTCATCGGTGCCGTGTACCAGCCTGGTCTTCGTTCCACCGGGGAGCAACTCGATGGGCGAAGAGGCGTGGTAACGATCGGGGAACTGCGTAGGCGAACCGCCCACAAAATCATCCACAGCTCCATTTCCCAGCCGCAATTCCCACGCACGGCGCAGGTCCGCAACTCCGGCGAGCGAGACTACTCCCTTCAATTCGATTGCGCGTGGCTTGGAGGCGAGCCATAACGCGAGGTGTCCGCCGGCGGAGAACCCCATGAGGGCGACGCGCTTCAGGTCGAGCGGGTGCGAGGCGGCGAGGGTTTTCAGATATTCGAGACCGGCCAGTGCGTCGTCCAGCGTTCCGGGCCACCCGCCTCCCGGCTGGCCGACCCTCCGATATTCCAAATTCCAAGTGGCTACGCCTGCCTGAGCCAGCTTTGCACACGCGTGACCCAGATGATCCAGCCCGTATGCGGCGCGCCAGAATCCACCGTGAATGGAAACCACTACCGGATGCGGTGCGTTCGATTTCGGGGGCAGCCGCAGCTCGCCGAATTGATTTGCGTCTTTTCCGTATGTAAAGCGTGCGTCGGCGGCAGGCGCCGGTAGATCCAAAATGTCTCTTCCCACCCTGCCAGCTTATTGCAATTGGACACTGGATGCCGGGATGCGGCATCCAGCTTTGGGGGACATGAGCTACGGCTGGTAGACCAGCATGATATCGGCCGTCGACGTTTTGCCGGTGCCGTCCGTGACGATCAGTTGCAACGGATAACTTCCGGGTCCGTTGACAAACTGGATGACGGCTTTGGGATTGTCGGCGGTTTGCAGGACGGCGGGCACCTTGCCGCCTGGTTTCACCATGAACAGATACGTCAGCTTACCCGAAGCGCTGGTAGATCCGCTGGCATCCAGCGTAATCATCGCCAGATTTGTTGTTGTGGTGGCCGGATTCACCGATGCGTTAGTGATGTTCGCGGTGGAAACGCCGTCAGAGGATGTGTTGATTGTCCCGTTGAAGCCGTTCGGGAAGAATCCGCCGGATTTGGCGTTCGCCTTGAATCCGTAAACCAGAAACAGCACTTGGCCCGGAGTGCGGACTTGCGTCAAACCGTTACTATCCACGGAAAAGTATTTCGATCCGGACGGCGGCGGCAGCACATCAGCGCCATCGAGAAGCGATGTGGAGATGCCTAGCTTGGCCACCTGCAAACGGATGTTGGCAGCGTGTTCGGATTCCACTTCGGCGATGCGTGCGGCAACACCGAGTATGTCCTTGCTGGAGATCAAAGGGGCCGCGCCGGCGTAGGCGGTGACACCGACATCTTCGAAAGCTCTCGCCAGTTGCAGGAAGTCCGTGGTGGTGTTGAAACCGAATCCAAGGGCGTTGAGATTAATGGCCGGTTTCGCCACGGGTTGTGCGCCGGCCGCGGAGAGTGCACCGCGAATGAGAGTGACGTGCGCGCGTTCGTCAGCGGCAATCTGGTTTGCAATATCCTTGGTGAAGATTGTGGTGTTATCCAGATTCACAAGCTGTCCGCCGGTTGTTGCTCCGGGGGTGCCGCTACCGTCGATCTTGACGCCCATCTGGTCGATTGTCTTTCCGGTGGTGGCAAGAGTATAGAATTCCGCTTCCAGGTATTCGAGATTCAACGCGAAATTCAGAATGTCCGCGTCGGTAGGACCCGGGCCTTGTGCGTTGGCAAGCTGTACGCCGCTACCAACGGCTGTCACGGCTGCGCCAGCCATCGCGAGCTTGGTCAAAAACGAGCGCCGATTAGGCGACTCCGCGACTATTTCGTCAAGTATATGTTTTTTTGCCATTAGTGCCTCCTGAGAATTTACGATCCGCAATGGCTAATTGAATCACCGTTGCTGATGGGGGTACGTTACCCATCGTGCTATTGGATCTCTTAAGAGGCGAAATGTTTCGAGATTGAAAATCGTAAATATTACGGCGACAAAGCCGAAACATTTATACAGGATCAAGCGTCTTATTTTGGTTCTAAATCAATCACGGTGTAGATCCCGACGCGCGGAATACTGAACTCGGTTCCGCCGTCGCGAGTGATGAAGTCGTCTACTTTCGATTCGGTTGTTTCATAGCTTGAGACACGCCGCACCACATACGAACCGCGCAAGCGAATGCGCAATCCGTCTATAGGCTTTTTGCCATAGTTGATCAGATGAAGCTTAAGGTGGTTGCCGTCCCCGGTGAGGTTGGCCAGAACGATCGCACTACCGTAGACACGGATCAGCCGTTTGTCATCAGTAAGTTTCTCCCTGACGCCGGCGGCGAAGTCGAGAGGATTTGAGATTCCCTTGTCGGCCTTGATATTCAGATCGGCCTTCGAGTCAGGCGCGCTCACCATGCGATACAGCAGATTCTTGCGGTGGAGCAGATTGATCCCTTCCCCGGCCTGGACTGAACCATCGTCCATTACGGCGATGTTCCCTAACTGCGGCCCGGCCGGACCCGCCTGCTGCAGGAATGCATTCATTTTCGCGTACGCGACCTCATCCTCCGGCGCAATCTTTACGATGGCGTCGGCGCTGTAGGCGTGCGCCTCCGCCATGGCCAATTCCGCTGCGCCTTTCGGCAAATCGTAAAACACTTTCCTGCCGGGGCTGCGCTGAATGAGCCAGCCGTTGGCGTTTACCCACGGCGCGCTGGTTGCCGATGCGACATTCATTCTGTACTGTACGGCCGGCACGGGAAGCTTTACGGCTCCGGTAACATCCTGATCTTTGAACAGCAGGATAGAAGCTAGAAAGAACGGCAGCATCACAGTTTAAACTCTTGCAGACGGATCTTCTTAATGTCGTACTCGCCGAGGCCCAATCCGCCGGCATATTCGATATGACCGGGTTCACGGATGAACTGATTCTTATTGGGGTCGGTGGAGCGCGAAGTAATGAGCTGGTCTCGCGAACGATCCCATACGGATCTGGCGTGCTCCGCTTTTCGCTTGCTCTCGATCACGTCAATCAGCAGCCGGTCCATGGCAACCATATCCGTGCCGAACATCATCTGCTTCGGGAAGAACGCATACTCCGGCTTCAACTGGAACGGCCCGCCATGCCAAATCCCTTTCAACCCGTCCATGATGTTGAGCACGGTTTTCGATTTCAACGGTTCCATGGACGCCAGTGTAGCGATGAACGTTTTGGTGTTCGTCTTTTCGTGCGCGTGGGACCGCGCCACGTTACTGAAATTTCCGTAGGCGATGTTCTTCAAGCACCCTGTGACGCCGGCCGCGCCGTGGTCCTTCATGTTGGGCACGTTGATGATCTTGGTGAACTTTTCGCTCACCAGCCGCACCAGGTTCGACCGCGTGTCTTCTTCACCGAAGAAGTTTACTTCCACGTAGGTCGCCGGATCGTAGTTGAGAATCGATCCGCGCGACATTTCCACGGCCTGGATATTCACTTTCCCATCGAGATACTTTCCGTAGTTCACCGATTCAAGCTGATCGGGAAATCGTTCGTAAATGTAGATCTGGTCCGGCTTCACGCCCACGCCGAGCAGATTCCGCACGATATCCGCCACTACGACCGGATGCGACATGATTTTCGGCGCGCCGGAGCAATTGACCTTGATGCCCACGACGTCCGATGGGGTGAAGAACCGCTTCCAGGCCGCGACTGGGTTCGATTCCCCAGTGAGTGCGGTCATGCCGCGCTCTATCATCTGGCGAACAGCTTGCGGGTCAACCTTCTCAGTTGCCTCGTCAATCGACTTTGCCGAATGGACCGAAACAACGTTTGCCGGGAAGCCCTTGTAGGGGTGCGGCTGGTAGCTGCTGACCGATCTGTATTTCGGAATGTCGCTGGTGACGCTCGCAAGAGCGGCTGGGGCGGCGGCGGTCCACTGCAAGAAAGCTCGTCGTTGCATGATAATTAATCATAATATGACTAACAACAGACGTACCCTCCTGAAGACCGCGGTCGGCATGGCCGCCGCTGCCGGTGCCGCGCAAGCACAAACCGGACCCGCGAAGAAGGTCCACTACCGCAATGGGAAACCGAAGACCACGCCGCTGTTTTCAGGCGCGGTTTCGTACGGCAACCTGCTGTTCATCGCCGGAAAAGGAGCCCACGTTCCGGGTGATATCAAATCGCACACAAAGATTGTCCTGGACGAGGTGCAGAAGGAGCTGGAGAACGCCGGCTCATCCATGGAGAAGGTGCTGAAGTGCAGCGTCTTTTTGAACGACCTGAAGGACTATGCAGGAATGAACGAGGTGTTCAAGGGGCGATTCGGCGACAACCCGCCGGTGCGAACCACCATTGCGGCGGCAGGCGGAATTCCTGGCGACTCGTTGGTGGAAATCGACGTTATCGCCTATATATAAAGCCCTTTCGCGCGGATGTAGGCGAATACGTTTTCCGGCAGTTCGGCGGGATGAGCCCCTTCGGCGAGTTCCCGCCGGATGGCCGATGAGGAAACTTCAAGAACCAGTGTGTCCAGCCGGAGCACGCGCGCGCCGGGCGGGATGGCGTAGTCGTGGCCGGGTCTGCTGACGACGATGAAGTCTACCGAACGAATTACGTCCGCTGCACGGTGCCAAGTCAGAATTTCAGCGAAGGCGTCGGTTCCGATGATGAAGTACAGTTGATCGGCGGCGGGCAGACGGCTTCGCAATCGCTCGATCGTGTCGATGGAGTAACTTTTGCCACCGCCCGATTCAATGGCGGATGCTTCAAACAAGGGATTGCCTTCGCAGGCCAACTGAACCATTCGTAAACGGTCTTCATACGGCGTTCCGGCGTCGGGCTTGTGCGGCGGGTGCGCTGCGGGAACGAAGAGTACGCGGTCGAGTTGGAATTGATTCACTGCCTCGCGGGCCACGGTGAGATGGGCGCGGTGGATGGGGTCGAACGTACCGCCGAAGATCGCGAGTTTCAATTCCGGCTACTTCCCGCTGAGCACGGCATCGTACAGGCCCGCAGTGAAAATTGTCG
>JANYCV010000075.1 GCA_025360145.1 Acidobacteriaceae bacterium | reverse complement strand
AGCAATCCCTGAATTAGCTTCAGGCCCTCATGAAGCCCGGCGAATCCTTCGCGATTGACTAGCGCTTCGGTAATCCACGCGGCAAGCTGCAGGTCCTTCGACTTGGTAGCGAGTGCGACGCCGGCAAGTTTGAGCACCTCCACAAAATCGGCGATCTTCCTCTCTCTCTGCCACTCGCCCTGCGGCGCGTCATCGTCTTGACGGCGCGCCTCTTTGATCTTGTCGTAAACCGGATTGTACTTGAGGTTTTCTCCGCTCGGATTGGGACCGGGGATTGGTGTGAGAACGTCGTCCCGAAGAGGCATTTGGGTCAGACCTGCTCATCCGCGGTCTTGAACTCGAGCTTTCGGATCTCCAGAAGTGGCACCTCTTCCCCGTCCACCAGAAAGGTCTTCTGGCCCAACGGAATTGGATCGCCACCCTCTGCCTGAGTCCATGCCGTGGCCCGGCCCAACCGCACCGCGTCGTCTTCGTGCTTGGAAGAAGAAGGATAGGTGACAGGAATCAGAACTTCACCCAGTTCCATGTCCTTGAATCCAGGTCCGGTTTGAACCAGCGCTGGAGCCCACAGCAAATCCCGTAAACGCTGCGGAGCCTGAAGCTCGATGGAAATAATGTGCTCGAACGGAATCCAGATATAGGCGCCGGCGGCAAACAACTCCAGCCGCGGACCAATCCGGGGATCGGCATCCACAATCCATTCGAAAGGCTTGCCGTTCAAGGTGCCCGCGTAATCGTGATCACCGCCGCCCGTTCGCGGGAAGTCCTGTTTGTCGAAAAGTTCCTGCCGCGTGCGCATGGCGTGCAACGCGGAATAATAGAGAACCGCGCCCAGCTCAGCCTGTTTGTTCGATTGAGCCAGCACGTTCAATTGTTTTTCTGCGCGATCGTATTCGCCGGCGAAACAAAGCAACTCGAAAAGAAAAGTGCGGCGCTGCGCGTCGGTAGGGTTGTCCCTAACCTCCACATTCAGCGCCTGCACCGCTTCCCGTAGTTGGCCGGCCTGAAAAAGCTGTTTGGCCGTCATTTTAGGAGTTTGAAAACCGCTGCTAACTAAACCTTCTTGTTGAGCTTCAGATCCCAGCCGGCCTTGATTGCGCCACCCAGCGTACCATCGGATTTCTGTTCCTTGTATTCTTTCTCCACTTTCGCAAAATTCAGCGAGATGGAATCTATCGGAAGAGTCTCCCCGCCGCCGCCGCCGGATTGGTACGAGGACACCAAAATGTCACTGAAGGTGACCTTATAAAATTCCTGCTGGTCCTTGCCGGCCTTCCGGCAAGTGAGAACGGCGGACTTGATGTGATCGCCACCCGCGCATGCGAGAAATAGCTTCACCGACGACTTATTGCAACTCATCGTAAAGTGAAAATCCTGCATGCTCACTTTGCCCGCGCCGCCACCACCGCCGGAGGCAAACGTTCCGCCGTTCGATTCGCCCCAGCTGAACGAGTGAATGTCAATCTCGTTCTTGTGCTTATGGTCTGCGCTCTCGCCCTCAATTCCGTCAATTTTTAGAAAAGCATCAAACAACGCCATTTAGCTTACTCTCCTTATTTCTATTTATCGAAATTCTGTAAAGATGCCGGCCCGCAGGCCGGCATCCAAAACCTAGCCTCGCGTCGATTGCGGCAGTTCCGCTACCAACCGCAGCGAGACAGAAAGCTCGTCAAGCTGGAAGTGCGGTTTCAGGAACGCCACCGCACGATAAACTCCAGGCTTACCAGGCACCTCGCTTACTTCAATCCTGGCTTCTCTCAACGGATGAGATGCCTTAACAGAAGCAGAAGCGGTGTCATCTGGAGTTACGTAATTCATGATCCATTGGTTTAACCAACGTTCACAATCCGTGCGGGACATAAAGCTTCCCAGCTTGTCGCGCATCATCGCCTTCAAATAATGGGCGAAACGCGAAACAGCCATGATATACGGCAACTGAGTGGAAAGCCTCGCATTCGCATTTGCCGCGTCCTTATCGTATAGCTTGGCCTTCTGGCACGACTGAACGCTGAAGAAAGCGGCGTAGTCGGTGTCTTTGCAATGGACCAGCGGAATGAACCCGAGATCGGCCAGTTCCTTCTCCCGGCGGTCCGTAATGGGCACTTCCGTCGGGCACTTCATCGTCACATCACCCTCATCGGTGTAAAAGTTGTGAACCGGAAGACCTTCCACAAGCCCGCCCCCTTCTACGCCGCGGATAGCGGCGCACCAGCCGTACAATGCAAACGCATTCGTCAGCCGGGTGCCCAACGAGTAAGCGGCATTGCTCCAAAGGTATTTGTTCGCGTCCGAACCATCCACGTTCTCTTCATACGCGAATCCGTCCACCGGCTTTGTCTCCTTGCCGTACGGCAGACGCGCCAAAGTGCGAGGCAGACACAGGCCAACGTAACGCGAATCTTCACTCTGCCGGAACGACTTCCACTTTGCGTATTCGGTCGTGTCGAAGATTTTACCCAGGTCGCGCGGCGCATCCAGACTGCCGAAACTGTCCAGATTGAAAAAGTCCGCTTTTGCCGCCGAAAGAAACGGCGCGTGTGCCGACGCCGCCACCTGCGCGATTCGTTCCAGCAGTTCGATATCTTCCGGCAATTTCCCGAATTCGTAATCGCCGATTAAGTTTGCGAACGGAGCGCCTCCGAAAATGCCGAATTCTTCCTCGTAGACCTTTTTAAACAGCGCGCTTTGATCGAATTCAGATGCGCGCTGAAGATCGCGGAGCAGATCCTTCTTTGAGACGTTCAGAACTTTGATCTTTAGCGAGGCACTGGTTTCGCTCTGATCCATCAGATGACGCAGCCCGCGCCAGCTTCCTTCCAGCTTCTGAAAAGCCTCATGGTGAAGAATTTCGTTTAGCTGAATAGATAGAAGATGATCGATCTGCGCAATACGCGCATTGATCATTGCCTCCGCATCCTTGGAGATGGTCATGGAACCGTCAAGCACCTGAGCGACGAATTCCCTCACCATATCCTTGCCGCGTTCCCGCTGTGCTGGATCTCTCGTTACCCGCCCTTCATCTACGATCTGGTCGAGTAGTCCGCCGCCCTGCACAGTAGTTTCAGTTGCCGCCGCAGTTGCCTTTTGTGCTTCACTCATTTGTGCTTCCCTCCGGCGTCCCGCCTGCTTCGGTGGCGAACTCGCTCTTCAATTTGTTCAGTTTCTCGGTGTTGCCTACCGCGTCAAGCAGAAGCGCTTCCAGCTTGTCGTTCCCTTGCAGGCTTCCACGTAAATCGGAGAGCTTGGTGCGAAGTTCAAGCAACTCACGCAACGGCTTTACCTGCCGCGCCACTTGTTCCGGTTCGAAGTCTTCCAAACTCTTGAAGTGGAGCTCCACCTTCATATTCGGAGCGTTCGAGTCTTCCGACAACTTGTTTTCCACGCCGAAGGACAGGTGCGGCTTCATGCCTTCCAGAACGCTGTCAAAGTTGTCCGGGTTCACTTCGGTAAACTTACGGTCGCGCAGTCGCGGTAGCGGCTGCTCCGGCTGGCCGGTAAAATCGCCGAGCACGCCCATTACGAAGGGCAGCTCTTTCAATTCGATCGCGTCACCAATTTCTACGTCGTAGGTAACATGAACGCGGGGAGGACGAACACGATCAAGCTTATGTTGTGTGCTAGCTCTTGCCATAGAGAAATCCTTTTTCCATTACTGGAACTATATCTGGTTGAAACTTTGAGCGGTTTGATGGGCCCTTCACCAGGAACCCGCGCCTACTAGATACGCGCAAATAGAGAGAGGAAACGGTCACGAAGGGTGACGATAAGCGATCTTGAGGTCCAATTAGATTGCACTCCGATTCCAGCATTCGCATACAGGCCCTTATCCAGAACCACAGAAGCGGCTTCGACACAAGCGGGGCTACCCATTCAAAGAATAGGGCGAGCCACCACATAGTGCCTATCGCTGCTATAGGTCCAGACGAGGTTGAGTATATCGACGCTTGGCGGCGGAGTCAAGGTATAAGTTTCCGTTGTCGCCGCAAAGTAGAAATGTCCCCCTTCCCCGCAAAGTAGAAATGTCCCCTTTTCCAAGGCTTCCGGAAATTGCATGTTAGTCTGAGCCTGCCGGTGAAGCGGAGACGGGCTCTGGTGGCGACCAACCCGATCAAGGA
>JANYCV010000632.1 GCA_025360145.1 Acidobacteriaceae bacterium | reverse complement strand
AGGCCGCGGCGTCAAGCTTTGGGTATGGGTCTGGCCCGGTTTCTGGGCGCGCGGCGGCCTTCGTGATTTATAGCGGGGCGGCGCAGGCGAAGTTTTGCGCCTCGTCTATGCTGCCGCTTCCTTTGTACCTGGCTACCTGCGGGTAGGGGCAGAGTGGACGGGTACGGACTACTTTCCCGTCGCTGATTCTTGCGGCCGGGATTTGGGTTGGCGCATTCGATTTTTCTACCCACTCCACCAGCGGGGTCATCGCGTCAAAGGCGCTGGCGCCTACGCCGCCGCCGCAGTGGAACATTCCAGGAACCATGAAGAGTCGCATGAAATCGGTGGTAGCTGGCCCCATTTTCCGCTGCACCTGCTCAAAGTAATCGATGCCCATGCGCGCGTTCAGCGCTGGATCGGCCCAGCCGAAATACATCACGATTTTGCCGCCGCGTTGCTGGAAGGCGGAGAGGTTCGGGTCTGTGGCATCGAGAATTTGGCGGATTTCATCGAGGCGGGACGGGTCGCGGTCGAAGTCGAATCTGGATACGTCATAGGTGGAGTCTTTCTGTGGGAACGCGACGTAGCGCCAGAAGGCTTGGGCGAAGCCTTTGCCAAGGGAGGGATCGGTGTCGGATACTATCCAGCGATCCCAACCGCTGCGGCCATTGTCGCCGGCGATTTCGGCGCTGACGGGCCAGCCGGGGAAGATGGGTTTGCCTTGGCTCGGGACGCCGGAATAGATCTTTTCCAGCGCGTTGATTTGAGCGGTGGTGAAGCAGCCGGCGTTATCGACGGCTTCGGCGCAGCGGGGGAGGTCGCGGGTTGGGTCCGGGGCGCAGCGGCGGGGGTCGTCGATGAGACCGTCCTTCAGCCCGTCGACGGCGTCGCATTGGGCATAGATTTTGTCGGCGAGAAGTTTCAATTTCGCGTGCGGAATTGGCGCGGCGGCCAGGGCCTGGGAGATCCAGGTGAAGGAGATGATGGAAGTGGTGAAGTCGAGGACTGGTGCGCCTACGACGATGCCGTCGAAGTCCTGGGGGAAGCGCTGGGCGAGGATGAGGCCCTGGCGGCCACCGGTGGAGCATCCGTCGAAGTAGGACCGGGCAAGCTCGCTAGGGTAGTACGCGGCGATCAGTTTCTTGGCGGTTAGGGCAGTTACGTGGAGCGAGCGGAAGGCCCAGTCCAGGCGCTTCTGCGGATTCACCGCGAAGGTGGCGTCCGGTTCGGTGAGCGAGCTGTGGCCGGTATCGGTAGCGGCTACGGCGAAACCGTGGCGGAGGGCGCGGGCGCGATTGACGATGCGGCCCGGTGCGTCGAATGGTTCGCCGGCGTAGCCTCCATTGCCGAACATATACATGCGCCGATTCCAGGAAGCGGGGAGGTTTACTTCGAAGGCTACCTGGGGCGGGATCAGGCCGGTGACGCGGCAGTGTTCAGGAGCGTCCGCGGTGGCCGGGATCGTTTGGGCGGAGGCGACGGTGAATTCGTAGCCGGTGAGTCCCCGGAGACCGGCGCACGGGGATTGCGGAGAGATGCGGGAGGCTTCTGGCTTCCAATCCTTAAAGACACCGGCGTTTTGAGCGGCGGCTGTGCAGGCGAGAAGAGCTAAGAGCAAGAGGCGCATGTATTTGTCTTTGGTGGTTTCCGATCATACTATGATTCTTATTGTGAGGATCAACGTGACTGCCTTCTTTATGATGTTGCTGGCCTTGCCTTCCATGGCAATGGCGGCAGTAACTTATGCCGATGTGAAGCCGATTCTGCGGGAGCGGTGCGAGGGGTGCCATCAGGCAGGTGAGATTGGCCCGATGGCGTTCGGCACATTCCGGCAGACGCGGCCTTGGGCTAAGGCGATCCGGCAGGCGGTGATGGAACGCACGATGCCGCCGTGGCACGCCGATGAGGAGACCAGCCGGCGTATTCGGAATAGCCGTGCACTTACCGGGTCCGAGATCGAGGCTATTGTGAAGTGGGTTGATGGAGGCGCTGTTGAGGGTAGTGCGTTGAAGGCGGTAGCGGCTGCGGCGCGTCCCACCGGCTGGCAGTTGGGCAAGCCAGATCTGGTGATTCGCGTTCCGGGGTACAAAGTTCCTGCACAGGGAACGGTACAGTATACGTTTTTAGTGACGCCGACAAATTTCACCGGAGACCGGTGGATTGCCGCGGCTGAGTGGAAGATCGATCAGCGCGCGGTGGTCCATCATATGAATGCGTTTGTGCGCCCGCCGGGATCCAGTTACCTAAAGACCGCGCCGGTGAATCAACTTTACGTCGCAACGAAGGATGAACGCCTGGCACGGCGGGATGACGAGAAAGAAGTGGACCGGCGGGAATTGTTGATCGGCTATGAGCCCGGTTACCAGCCTGCGCCTTGGGGTGAGGGGCGTGCGAAGTTGATCCGCAAGGGATCCGACGTGGTGTTTGAAATTCACTATACGGCCAATGGAGCCGATGTGGAAGACTATTCGGAGCTGGGGATTTACTTCGCGAAGCAGACTCCAAAGGAGCGGGTGCTTTCACTGGCACCGGCGGATTCGAAGCTGGCGATTCCGCCCCATCATGCGCGATATCCATCGTCGGCACGGGCTACGTTTACCCGCGATGTGAAATTGATATCGATGCAGCCGCATATGCATTTGCGGGGGAAGGATTTCGACATCCGGGCCACCTACGCGGACGGGCGAACGGATGCGCTGCTGCGCGTGCCGCGGTATGACTTTCGTTGGCAGACCACCTATTTTCTGGCCGAGCCGATTGTGATGTCGCGCGGAAGTTCGATGGATTTTTTGGCGCATTTCGATAACTCGGCCAACAACAAGTTCAATCCCGATCCGTCCAAGACCGTGTACTGGGGCGATCAAAGTTGGGAGGAGATGAACATCGGGTTCATTGAAGTGGCGTTCCCGGCTGAGGCGGATGGGAATGTCGCGGTGCTGAGCGATACTTCGAAGCCTGCTCCGGGGACGGCATCTGGAAAATTAGTCGGGCGTTAGAGGCAGGGCCGCGGCGGAGATGTGTGGCTGCATTTTGTCCCAACCGAAGGTAGTGATGAGGATGGTTAGCACCTGGATGCCGGCGAAGAGAGCTACGCAAGCGGGCCATCCACCAAGCGACCAGAGGTAGCCCGAAACGGAGGAGCCGACGCTGCCTCCGGCGTAGTAAAACGTCACGTATAAACCGACGGCCAGCGCCTTATTGTGTTTGGCGGCTGTGCCGATGTAGCTATTGGTGCAGGACTGGCACACGAATACTCCGGCGCAGATAAACGCCAGGCCTGAAACTACGACCCACAGGACGTGGCTGAGCGTCATCAGCATTCCGGCCAGCGACGATGCGGTTGCTACGGCGCTGGTGAGGCGTTCGCCGTAACGATCGATGATGCGTCCGGCATTTGGAGTGATCATTGCGCCGAACAGGTAGACGAAGAACAGCGAGCCCAGCTCGGCGGAGTTCAGGTGAAACGGCGGCGCGGACAGATAGAAGGTGATGTAGGTGAAGCTGCCGAGCAGCGAAAACAGGAGGCAGAAGCCGGCGAAGAAGGTGGCGAGCAGGTTGCGGTTTCTCAGATGATCGAGCGCGGCGGAGAGGGTGGATGTTTCACCGGACCGGCGGACGAAACGGCGCTCTCTGGGAAGCCAGCGCGCCAGTACCGCGGCGCCAATCAATCCCAATGTGCCTAACGCTACGAACGACATTTGCCAGTTGAAGTGCGTGGCCAGGAATCCCGATGTGACGCGGCTGGTGAAGCCACCGAGTACGGTTCCGGTGACGTAGGCCGCGGTGGCGGAGCCTGCTCCGGCGCCAGCCCACTCTTCCTGGATGTAGGCAATGGTGATGGCGAAGACGCCGGGGGTGAAGATGCCTTCGAGAAATCTCCAGAAGAGGAGAGACGGGAGCGTGGTGGCAGTAGCGGCGAGGAGGGTGGAGGCGGCCAGCAGGAATGCCGACCAGACGATGACTCGCTTGCGGCCGAGGCGGTCGGCTACGGTTCCGATGAGCGGGGCGGCCAGGGCAACGCCGAACGTGCCGGCGGTGACAGTGAGGCTGACGGCCACCTTCGAGGCATGGAAGATGGCTTCAAACGCAGGCAAGAGCGGTTGGGTGGCGAATAGAGTGAGGAACGCGCAGAAGCCTGCGAAGACCACTGCCAGGGTGCGTGTCACTTAGGATGCGTTGCGGGTTTCAGGAAGCCGCCGGCGCCTAACCATTCATGGAAACGCACGAGCCAGGCAGCGGACGGAGTGTGATTGGTTTCGCGCATGCCGAAGCCGTGGCCGGTTGCGCTGTAGACGTGAAGTTCGGCGGAGGCTCCGGCTTGCTTGAGGGCGAGGTAGAGTTCGGGCAGTCCCTGGGAAATGTTTTTGCGGTCGTTTTCGCCGCACGCGAGGAAGGCCGGTGGCGTTTGCGCCGAGAGCTTCATCTCGCGCGGGATGGCGGGATAGATCAGGGCCTGGAACGACGGCTTGTTGTCTTCCGTGAAGCGAGTGGCTGCGAGTGCGGCGAGTTCACCGCCGGCGGAAAAGCCCATAACGCCTACGCGCGCGGGGTTGACGTGCCACTCGGCGGCTCGGCTGCGGACCAGTGTGATGGCGCGCTGGGTGTCCAGCAGTGACGTGCCTTCGATGGTGTAGGAGGAATCCTTTTCGCGCGCGAGGCGGTATTTGAGGACGAAAGCCGCTACGCCGTGTTCGCTGAGCCAGCGGGCGACGTTGTAGCCTTCGTGATCCATCCAGAGGGCGCTGTGGCCGCCTCCGGGTGCAATGACTACGGCTGCTCCGGTGGCGGTTTCCGGGGTGGGGAGATAGGGCGTGATGGAGGGTTGGTGGACGCTGGAGACTACGTGATCGCCGGCCGGGGTGATGCGCACGGCCTCAGCGGCGGTTTTGCCTTCCGAACCCGGCGCGCCGTTGGGCCAGAGGAGGATGGACTGAGGTACGGCGGCGGCGATGAGGGAAAAAGCTGCGAGTAGCGGCAGGAGCATTGTGCGGAGATACATGAGTTTTCGTCATCATACATCACCGGCCTTAAAGTACGATAAGAGGGGCTGATGAAACTTTTAGCAGTAGGGTTCCTCATTGCGGGGTGCGCCATTGGCGCCGATCCGGCTGCGGAGTTGAAGCGGACCTGTGCGCGCTGCCACAAGCTGGATGTTGTGCGCGCGCAGAGGCTCTCCCGGGAGGAGTGGGAATGGGAACTTGATAAGATGACGAGTATGGGCGCGAAGATCGGGAATCGCGCGGCGCTGCTTGATTATCTGACCCGGAAGTATGGGCCGGATGGGAAGCCGCCATTCGTGAGACGATAGAAGGGCCCATTAGCCGAAGCACCTCATATTTAATTTTATTCAGATGTGCTCCCACGTTGCGAGCGTGCATCTGATGGAGACAAAAAGACAAGTGAAATACTTTCATCGGAAGTCCTTCGTCCTGGCGCTGGCTGCCAGCGTTTTGAGCTTGAGTGGCTGTGGTGGAACCGCCGCGCCGGAAAAGCAAGCTGCGAGCCAGCCGGTGGCCGGACCAGTCCGGCTGAAGGGTGCAGGGTCCACGTTCGCCTACCTGGCGTACGAGAAATGGTTCGCTGAGTTCAAAAAGCGCGGGCAGAATGCCGAAGTGGTTTACCAGCCGACTGGGTCGGCCGATGGCATCAAGCAACTGGAAGCGGGAACGGTGGACTTTGCAGGAACCGAGGTGCCGCTGACCGATGAAGAAGTGGCCCGGTTCAAAGTGAAGCCGATGCACATACCGGCGTTGATGGGCGCGATTGTGCCGATCTACAACGTTACCGGCGTGGATACGGAACTGAAATTCACGGCCAAGGCGCTGGCAGGCATTTTCTCCGGAAAGATTAAGAAATGGAACGATCCGGAACTGGTGAAGGCCAACTCGGGAGCCACGCTGCCGGCCGAATCCATTGTGGTGGTGCACCGGACTGACGGGAGCGGGACGACGTATGCGCTGACGGACTTCCTCTCGCGGACGAACGCCGATTGGAAGAAGAACTTCGGCAAGAGCGCGACGGTGAAGTGGACGGTGGGCACTGGAGAAAAATCCAGTGCAGAGCTTGCCGCGAAAGTGAAACAGACGCCGAATTCCATCGGCTACGTGGAACTGAACAATGCCATCCTGGCGAAGGTGGCTCACGGTTCGGTGCAGAACTCGGCTGGCAAATTCCAAAAGGCCGACCTCGAAAGCATGGGTGCCGCAGCAGAAGCGGCTGGCCACATGGAGACGGACCCGCGGGTTTCGATTGCGAATGCGCCTGCGAAGAATGCCTATCCAATTTGCACCTTCAATTGGCTGCTGGTACCGAGCGAGATGGAAGATGCTGACAAGCGTACGGCCATGCGGCACCTGATGCAATATGTGATCCACGAAGGACAGAAGGTGGTGATGGAGATGGACTACGGAATCCTTCCGGAAGGCGTCGCTCCGGCGCTGCAGGACATGGTGGATAAGTACAAGTAGATCGGCGTTTAGAACCTGGTGCGCGATTTCTTTTAGGAAGCGGCCGGTTATCCCCGGTATTTATCGCGATCGTCTGAAACAGGCCGTCCACGCTAACGGCGGGTCAACCGGGGAATTGTGGTACTGGAACCCGCGGACAGGCCGCAAGAAACAACCATGTAATTCTTTGGCGGACATTTCGGTTTTCTCTCGCTGTTGCTGGTG
Organism: Acidobacteriaceae bacterium; assembly: GCA_025360145.1. Taxonomy (GTDB): domain Bacteria; phylum Acidobacteriota; class Terriglobia; order Bryobacterales; family Bryobacteraceae; genus JANXXV01. Next base: position 6,866 of record JANYCV010000632.1, on the reverse strand, counting down.
TAAGGCAGCGGGAGGGAATCATGATTTGCAAGAGCGTGGCAGTGTTCGCGTTGATGCTGGGTGATGCAGTGATTTCGAGAGCGGATTCCAGCATGGAAGTAGTCGTCCGCATCCTGGACGGGGGGACGTTGCGAGGCCCGGTGCTGGTTCAAGCAAAAGGCATTGCGAGGTCGATTCTTGCCTCGGCCGGAGTCCGCGTGCGGTGGGATCGCAGTCGCGAAGTGCCGCAACCGGTTCGCAGCGGATGCGCCGCGGATGAACCCGCGATGACGATTGGCGTGCGTTTTTCCGCGAACGCGCCGAGCGGGTTTTCGGAAGGCGCGCTAGCAGCGGCGGCCCCCTTTGCGAACGGCGGCGTTGGCATTGTGGTCTTCCTGGACCGTCTACAGCGGATGACGGAAATGTCGGCTCGTCCGGAGATCCTGCTGGGACACGCGCTGGCGCATGAGATTGGCCATATGCTGCTGGGAACGGATTCGCATTCGTCGGCAGGCTTAATGAAGGCGCACTGGAACCGGATGGAGATTGCGCGCATTGCGTTCGAGCCGATGAAGTTTACTCCGGAACAGGCGGCCGATATTCGGGCGAACCTTGGGGGCGGATGCCGGCTAATGGCCGCGCGCCGTATCGTAGATTAGAAGGACGAATGGCGATCTGGCGTAGAAAGCTTCTGGCAGTGGGAATACTTGCCGGCGCGGCGGTTGTGGCCCGGGGCGAAGCGATCAGCGTGAGTCTTCGCGTGAATCGCACGGCAACCACCGACTCTACGAACACGGTGGACTTTGGCCCCGCGGGTCTGCCTGAATTGCCGGGCCGGGTGGTTACAGGACGAACGCCGGGCGGAATTCCGATCACCGCCAAGCGCGTGGCTAACGGCTATGTGTTGAAGGTGGCGGGGGCCACCGGGACGATTCTGTTTGGGGGCAGCATCGCGGTGGAGGCGGGCGGGCTTCCTTACGTTGTGCAGAACGTGGACAGCGCATTGCGGTGGATTCCCCACTATCGGGCCGAAGGGGTGCTGACGGTTGGCCCGTGCAGGGAACGCGTGGTGGTTTTCGACGATAATGCGAACGGGCGATTCGATGATTTGGCGGGTGTTGACCTCTATCGCGATGGACGCTTTCAGTTCGCTCGATCGTTCGAATTTTGCGGGCGGGTGCTGGCGGTTGAGATGGTTGCCGCGGACGGATCGTCTATCGTGTTTCGCGAAGCGGGACGGCTTGTGGCGCAGGTTGGACAGCCCGCGCCGGCGGTGACGCTAACTACACTGGATTCCGCTTTGGTGAAAGCGGCGCAGCGGCGGCCGAAGCCGCTGTTGCTCGATTTCTGGGCGTCGTGGTGCGACGTCTGCCTGGGCGAATTCGCGGCGATCCGTAAGCTACATGAATCGGGCGGGGTGCAGATCGTGTCGGTGAACGTCGATGAACCGGCGCGGGTAGGTATGGCGCGGGCTATTCTAGGGCAACAGAAGCCGTTGTGGGCGCAGGTGCTGACAGGACAGGGCACGGCCACGTCGGCCTGGCAGGCATTTGCGCCGTTGACGGATTCCGGCGGCATGCCGCTCTATGCGCTGATCGACCAAAACGGCGTGCTGCGGTATGCGGGCACTGGCGGGGGGGCTGAACTTCCCGAGGTGAAAGCGGCGCTGGCGAAGTTACCATGAGTGAGGAGATGGATAGAGCACTGACGCAGGAAGAACGCGAGTTTGTGGTGGCACATCTGGCGACGAACCGGGATCGGATGTTGGCGGCGATCGACTCGTTGACGCAGGCGCAGTGGAACTTCAAGCCGGATGCGGACACGTGGTCGGTGGCAGAGTGCTGCGAACATGTAGTGTTGCTGGAATGCATGATTTTGCGGAGCGTGCAGGAGGCGCCGGAACTGGCGGAGTTGCCGGACGTGGCGGGCAAGGAGCAGATCATCCTGCAGAGAGTTCCTTCGGCGAAGCGAAAGGTTACGGCTCCGGAGTTTGCGCGGCCGAACGGCAGATGGGTCGGCGGGGACGATTTGACCGGGGCGTTCGCCAGTGCGCGCCAGGCATCGATTGAGTTTGCGGCTGGGTCCCGGGATCCATTGCGATGGAAGGTTGCGCCGCATTTCTTACTTGGTTTGCTGGACGGATACCAGTGGCTAATCTTCCTGGGATCGCACTGCGAGCGGCACATATGCCAGGTGGAGGCGGTGAAGGCGCGACCGGATTTCCCTGGGAAGTCTTTTCCCTCGTAAGAAGTGACAAAGAGCGGCTGCCCCACCTTGGCGCCAGTTGCGCATTTTCAGGAATTAAATGGGAAGGGAGACTAGGAGCCTGTCGGCGATAGGGGCTTGACTGCGTAGAGTCGAGGACTTACGGAGATATTGATTCTAGGGTAATGGACAAGAAGCAGGTGGACAGGCCGAGGTTGGGTCTCACCTTAAGGATTCACCCCAAGGTCATGATTCAGCGGTGTTCCTCAGCGGCCATTCCTTCGGTGCCGCCCTTTATTAGCTTCCGATTAGCGGTGTGGGCTGCTTTGGCGCCGGTGGGAACACGTGTGCTCGACCATCGGAACCAGGTTATGCTAAAAACGGTAATTCACTGGCCATAAGCTGCGTAACTCGCTCATCGCCAAGCTGTTGCTCTGATAGGGGTTCGAACCGCTGCCGGGTCGGGCTATTACCGGCGGCCGTTTTTAGGGTTAGCTGGGTCTGTGCTTCACTCAAGTGCATACGGTCTGGCAGCGTTTCGTGTAGCTAGCGCATTGGTGCCTTCGTCCCGCTTCCAGCAGCGGGACGAGGGCGTCCCGCGCCGGCCAGGGGGCCCGCCCCACCTGGGTAACCTGCTGCCGTAGTAATTGCTTGAGTCAAGCACATACCCAGTTAGGGTTATTACTTGAGTCAAGCACTACCCAGTTAGGGTTATTACTTGAGTCAGGCACATACCCGGGTAGGGTTATTGCTTCAGTCAAGCACATTCCCGGGTAGGGTTATTGCTTGAGTCAAGCACAGACCCGGGTAGGGTTATTGCTTCAGTCAGGCACATACCCGGTAAGGGTTATTGCTTGAGCTTCTTCAGGATGTCTGAGACGTAGTTCTGGGTTTCGGCGTTTTGCGGGACGCCGCCTTCCTTGTCTACCCGCCCGGAGCCGGCGTTGTAGGCACCGAGCGCCAGAGAAAGGTCGCCGCTGTATTTGGTGAGAAGCTGTTTGAGGAACTTTGCGCCAGCGTCGATATTTTGCTTGGGATCGAAGGGGTCCGACAAGCTAAGTTGCGTCGCGGTGGCGGGCATGATCTGCATCAGACCCTGTGCGCCCATTGGCGATACGGCGCACGGACGCCCCGCGGATTCCTTCTGGACCACGGCGCGAATTAGATCGGGTTGCAGGCCTTCCCGTTTGGCAGCTTCACCGATCAAAGACGCGAGCTGCGGTTCGGCCATGGCATCGCACTTCGAATTTTCAAATGGCGGCTGCACTATGGGGTCGGAATCCGGCCAGGGGATGGTGAAGAAGGTCCCGGTCGCAACGGTTTGGGCGGTTTCCGCTTGTTTTCGGACCGAAGCCTTTTGCTGATCCAGGGACGCTTGCATGGCGGCGCGGATCTTTGTGGCTGCGTCGATGCCCTGCTGTGCCAAAGCGGAGTGCATCAGGCAAAAAACGAGGATGAGGGCGCGCACATTTGATTATCGTGCGGATGGGACCGTTCCGATATAGGCCCGGGGATAGCATGGGGCAGTGCCTGACGTATTATGAGGACGTGGCCGGTGGGTCAGCGCTTCCAATAGTCCGGCAAGCCCGGTTTGGTGTCGCGCAGAATTGCGAGCACTGCTTTCCGATCAGCGGCGCTAAGCGTGGAGTAAGCTTTGCTCTGGTCCTGCCCCGAGAGGACTTCCCAAAGACGGCGATAAATGCGCTCTTTGGCGGGATCGGGCAGATTGTCGAAAGCCTCCGAGTAGATCATGTAACTACATGGATAACGGAAGACGCGGCGTGCAAGATCGAAGTCGCGAAGGGAGCGGCCCTTGCGGTCTTTCGGGCCCTGGCGGGGGAACTCGGCGGTGAAGCCGGAAGTCCCTGCGACGGGCTCGTCCAGCAGCGCTTCATCGGTGAACAGCATGTAGCCGACCAGGTATTCGGCGGGGTTATTGATGCGGCGCACGGTGGATTCGCTGAACTCGCCGGCGGGCTTACCGAGCATCCGGTTAATATCGGTTTGCGAGTGGATCGCCATCCGCGTTTCAAAGCCCACGCGGATGATCAGATTCTGCATGCGGACCTGATGTTCCAGAACCATCAAGGCTACGATATCGCTGTGCGGGCTTAAGTAAGCATCCGTGTCGAAGCGCCGGCTCAAATCGGTGATGTTCGCGCCGGAGGCCATGTCCAGGTACGCTGGCTCGGTGCCCGGTTTTTCGACGAACGTGTTCCCCATGTGCAACTGCGAGCCTTGGGTTCCGGTGACGTACCATCCGCCCCAACGCTCTTTCATCGGGCTGCGGTGGTCGGTGGTGAAGCCGCCGGCCTGGAACAACGGCTGGCCGGAAGAATCGGGGTAAATGGAACGGACGATATTGCCCGGAATACCGAGGCTCTTCGACGATGCGTGGCATTGCAGGCACTCTTCGCGCCGCTGCAATTGGGGGATGCGGGTGCGTTCCTGATCGAGCGTGTAGAAGACGACGCCCTGCTTGGGATCGAGCGAGGAAATTTCCACGACGTCGCCGCCCTTCACGTAGCCGATGGAAACCGTGTCGTTAAAGTACAGGGCGCGGGGCGTGTGCGGCGAGATGCGCGGCGCCTGGAAGCTGGTTTTCGAAAAGACCAGCGTTTGGGAAGACACGGGCACGTTCAGAGCCTTCAGCAGGCCGGGAAGATAGCCGAGATCGCTGTGATAGCCGAGGCGGGCACTTCCGTCGTTGAGCTTCTTCTGCAGGCCGCTGACGGCGTCGTGCAGAGGCGTGGTTCCGTACTTGATGGCTTCATCATCGAGTGGAAGGATGTAGGAACCTTCGAGGTCGGCCAGCGCGCGTACGGCAAAAAGTGCGGGGATCGCGCAGAGGGCCCATTTCCAGCGGCGGCTAAGCAACGCACACCGCCGCTATTTCGCAGAGTGGCTTGCTGGGTGACGGCGTGTTCAGCAGTTCGCCGATGGTGGTCCCGGAGAAGGACTTTTCCACCAGACGCGTGGCATCGTCGAGACGCTTGTGAAGCGGACAGAGGACCGTGCCATGCGATTTCAATCCCAGCGGACAGGTATGGATGCGGCGCAGGGGGTCGACGGTGTTGACGACTTCGAGGACCGTGATCTCGGTGGACGGTTTGGTGAGCAGGAAGCCCCCGTGCTTGCCGCGTTGCGCAGTGACGAGTCCGCCGCGCCTAAGCGATTGGAGCACCTTCGACAGGTAGCCGGTGGGAACTTGCGTGGCCTTGGCGATCTGTTCGGTTGTCTGCGAGTCGCCGGCGGTGTTGGCCAGCCAGACGATGGCGCGAAGGGCGTATTCGGTGGTTTGTGAGAGCAAGCGAACTCCTCCTGGATATCTGGACCTTCTTATCTAGAATATATCAGAAAGACGCTTCGGTCAAGGCGAGTATCTCTCGATATTTCCCGAGCGGCACGCGAAAGAAGACGCGTATCGACCGGTATCCGCCGGCAGACCCATTGCGCTCGCCACCATCAAGCGCTCGACCGGCGCGATGGCACCTGCTTGCCTGGCATCAGGTGTGGTCATCCTAATAAACGGCAGTTCGAATCCTGCGGATCGTGCCAAGGCGCTGAAATGCCTCAGGCTTTCAACTGCTCCGCGGATCCCCAATCGGGTGATCTTCGATTCCGTTACGAGGGCCTGCGGGCTAAGAATCTATCCGGTTTTGGGTGAATCCACCTGCCGGATTCAGGGTCATTGCTCACTCGTACCGGATCAGCGTGCTTGCGAACACCAGACCAGCATGGACAACGGTATAGAATACAGCCATGCGATTTTTCCTGTGCCTTCTCGCCGCCGCGCTCCCCGTCTTCGCGCAAGAGGTTCCGCGCCCCGAATATCCGCAGCCCCAGTTCCAGAGGGAGCAGTGGCTGAGCCTGAACGGGCGCTGGGATTTCGACTTCGACGATGAGAATAAGGGCATCGCCGAGGACTGGGCCGGCGGCGGGCGCAAACTGGCGAAAGAGATACAGGTGCCGTACTGTTTCGAGAGCGCGAAGAGCGGAATCGGAGACACTTCGTTTCATCCTTGGGTGTGGTATCGCCGGGCGTTCTCCGTGCCGGATGCGTGGAAGGGGCAGCGGGTGCTGTTGCATTTCGGCGCGGTGGATTATCGCGCCACGGTGTGGTTGAACGGCAAGCGCATCGGCGGCCACGAAGGCGGCAATGTGCCTTTCCGCTTTGATGTGACGGATTACCTGAAAGCTGGCTCCAACGTGGTGACGCTACGCGCCGAAGATCCGCCGACCGACCGTTACATTCCGCGCGGAAAGCAGTATTGGGAACCAAAATCGCGAGCCATTTTCTATACGCGGACTACCGGCATCTGGCAGCCGGTGTGGCTGGAGGCGGCCGGTGAAACCTATCTGGAACGCGTGCGGGTTACGCCTTCCAACGATGGTTCGGTTGCGTTTGAGGCCACGCTCCGGCGACCGATGCCCGATACATCCTTCTACGCCATCGTCGGGTCCACCGGGAAAGTGATTGCTTCGAGCATGAGCATGGCGGAAGAGACGCGGGCTATGGGATCGCTGTATGTGCGAAACCCTCGGTTATGGGCTCCGGCGACTCCGAATCTCTACGACGTGACATTCGAACTGCGGCGGAATGGAAAGGTAGTGGATCGGGTGAATTCGTACTTTGGATTCCGTTCGGTCTCGGTGGAAAATGGCCGCGTGACGCTGAACGG
>JANYCV010000602.1 GCA_025360145.1 Acidobacteriaceae bacterium | reverse complement strand
GTAGCCTTGGACCGGCGGCGTTCTTCGATCATTTCCCGAAGTTCATCGAAGACCTCATCTCCATCGATCAACTCGCCGCGATCTGCTTGACCGGCGCCCCTTTCCAGTTTTGCCTTGAGCTGACGAAAGGCTTCATCGCGTTCTTGCTCCTGGCGTTCCAGGAGCCGCAAAGCTTCGCGAACGACTTCGCTCGTGGTTTGGTAACGGCCGGACTGGACGCGGCTCTGCAGGAAACTATCGAGTTCCGGAGTGATAGAGATGTTGACAGTGGTTCGGTGAGTCGCCATATCCGATGATTACAGCGTTTGGCGCATTGTGCCAATACGGCCATCGCGAAGGCCCCAGCGACCAACCCAGGAACCGCTCCATCTGATATACTTCAACGCGGCCCAGGAGCCCAAGCATGGGCAAAATCCCGGGAAGGAGAATCTCAAGTGAAAAAGACTGTTTACGCCGTTTTAGGGTTGCTGATGCTCTGTGGTAGCGCGATGGCCCAGCCGAAGTCCGCAGGTGATGAGGCTGCCCTAAAAGCGCTCGAGGAAAAATGGGATGCCGCGAGCATGAAGGGTGACTCCGCGGCGCTCGGGGCTATTTTAGCCGACACTTTTATTTCGACCAGCACCGAAGGAAAAGTCCGCGCCAAGGCTGAGTTGTTAGCTGAGATGAAGTCCGGAGACATAAAGTACCAGAATGCCAAAGTGGATGATATGAAAGTCTACCTGTACGGGGATACCGGCATCGTCAGCGGCAGATGGAAAGGCAAGTTTGTGCAAAAGGGAAAGACCGTCGATACCGTGGAGCGTTTTACCGATACCTTCATACGGCAAAACGGGCAGTGGCGCTGTGTTGCGTCGCAAGCCTCGACTATCAAGTAGAGGGAGAAGATGAAAATGCCGGATGACTACCGGCGCAGTCTCGGCTAATTGTCATGGCTTACCCGCAGGGTGAATCGGCTTCGCATCCCTGGCGTAGGCCACGACATTACGAGTAGAATTTGCAGAAGCGATACCTCCGGCTCAGGAGATCGGCCCAACAACGGAAGCCCTCGGTAAAATTCACACCGCGGACGCGTTCCTCGATCATTTCCCGAAGTTCATCGAAGAAAGTTCATCGAAGCCCTCATTTCCATCGATCAACTCGCCGCGCTCTGCTTGGCCAGCGCCCCGTTCCAGTTTTGCCTTGAGCTGGAACCAGGCAGCCCGGGTCTTCACCAGCCAGAATCCGATTTCCTTCCGCGTACGCAGAAGGAAGTCCACTCCCCGGCGGTAGACCGTTTGAATGGCAGCCATACCGGTTTCGTTTAACGCATAAGGCAGTTCGCCCGTGGCATAGGCATCGCTTGCCAGATTGCCGGTGTGGCCCCGTCCGCCGTTCGGGCGTTGCAAGGCGATGAGTTGTTTCACACGGTCTTCGGGCGGCTTTTGCCCAGCCCGGCGGATGCCAGGCAATTGCATCGTCCGCTCCCCGGTGCTTCGTGGAGCTGCCTTCTTGAGCCAATCCGCGGCTCGTGCGATGCGTTCCTCGAATTCGGCTTTGCTCCTGAGCGGTTCACCCGCCGGTTGCCGGCCTTATGCCACGACCACCGTTTACACCTATGTGGCCGGCACAAACACGCCAACATCGAATATACTGTGTTGGAGTTAATCGCATGAATCCTATCCAGTTTGATCCAAAGGTGGAGCGTTTCTACCTCGGTTGCCTTGCTCACGCGTCCTACCTGATCAGTTCCGGGGGCGTGGCCGCGGTCATCGATCCCCAGCGCGACGTCGATATATACATCGAGGCGGCAGCCAGCATCGGCGTCACCATCGAGCACGTCATCGAAACACATCTGCATGCGGACTTTGTCTCCGGCCATCGCGAGCTGGCTGAGCGCACCGGCGCCCGCATCTATCTTGGAGACGGGGCTGGCGCGGCCTTCGCCCACACCGCTGTCAAAGACGGCGACTCCATTCAGTTCGGCCGCTGCCGCTTCCAGTTTCTTCAGACTCCCGGCCACACCATGGAAAGCATCTGCATCCTGATGACCGATATTGAGAGGCCCGAACAGCCCGGCGCCGTCTTTACGGGCGACACTCTTTTCGTCGGCGATGTGGGCCGGCCCGACCTCTCGGCAAATCACACGCCGCAGCAACTGGCAGCCTTCCTGTTCCAAAGCCTTCACGAAAAACTGCTTACGCTTCCAGAGGCCACCGAGATCTTTCCCGCGCACGGAGCCGGTTCGCTTTGCGGGCGCCAGATGAGTTCGGAAAGCTCCTCCACCATCGCCAAAGAGCGACGCTCCAACTATGCACTGCAGGCCCGGACTTGCGATGAATTCATTCACCTGCTGACCGACACCCTTCCGGCCCGGCCCGAGTATTTCGCGCGTGATGTGGAACTGAACCGGCAGGGCGCGGCGCGTCTGGATGAGTTGCCGCCGCTGAAGGCGCTTACTGCTCCCGAGGTTCTGGCTCTTCAGTCGGAGGGCGCCATTGTGGTCGATACGCGTCCGGCCATGCAATTCGCTGTCGCTCACGTTCCGGGATCTATCCATATCGCGCTCACGGGCCAATACGCCTCCTGGGCAGCGCGAATCCTGGGTCTGGACGCCAATCTCATCCTGGCCGGAGAAGATCCGGACCATGTTCGGGAGTCTCAACTACGGCTGGCTCGAGTGGGAGTTGAAAACATCGGCGGATATCTCAAGGACGGGGTTCTAGGCTGGGTCAAGGACGGCTACGAACTGGATTACATCCCGCAAATCGGGGGCGCCGATCTGGCTGAATTATTGAAAAATGAGCCCGGCGAGGTCGCCATTCTGGACGTGCGGGAAGCGTCCGAAACCGGCGCAGGCGTCATTGAGAATTCGGTCCGGATCCCGCTTGGTGAACTCACGGCCAGGTTCGGCGAACTGGACCGCAACAAACTCCTCGTCGCGCACTGCAAGGGCGGCTATCGAAGTTCTATCGCGACAAGTCTGCTGCGCCGGGCCGGTTTCAGCGACGTGGCTAATCTGACGGGCGGGTTCGACGCCTGGAAGGCGGCCAGCCTCCCTTGCGCTCTGCCCCAAACGTAGCCACGGAAAACGCAGCCTATGGTTGCGCCCTCGCGCTTGCCTGTGTAAAACTGCCGCTGAACTACCTTTCCGGGTTGCGTACGATAGAGCTATTGCGGCCCATGCGGTGCCGCTCTGCGAAATCCACTGATCGTGGCCGTGAGGGAAGCCGCTCTCAAAATAAGGCTGGAACGAGGCGGCCCGGGTCTTCACCAGCCAGGAGCCGTCCTCCTTCTGCGTACGCAGAAGGAAGTCCACTCCCCGGCTGTAAACCGGGTGGGTGGCGGCCATGCCGGTTTCGTGCAACGCGTAAAGCGCTTCGCCGGTGGCATAGGCATCGCTTGCCAGATTGCCGGTCTGGCCCCATCCGCCGTTCGGGCGTTGCGAGGCGATGAGGTGTTTCACACGGTCCTCGGGCGGCTTTTGCGCAGCCCAGCGGATGCCAAGCAATTGCATCGTCCGATCCTCGGTGGAACGCGGGGATGCCTTCTTGAGCCAATCCGCGGCACGCGCGATGCGTTCCTCGAATTCGGCTTTGCGTCCGGGCAGCAGGTTCAGTTGCAGCACGCGAATCCCTTTCGCCATGTGCGAGAAACCACCGTCTTCAAGCGGTGGCCGAACCACGCCGTAATTCGGCCAGTCGCCCTCTTTTCGCTGCATCGCGGCGATGTGGAATACCAGTGAATCGACAGAGGGCTGCGGCGGAATGCTCGTGGCTATCGACGCCGCTGGGTGGGTCCACCACCTGATATAGCGTTTGTTCGAGGCCTCCGCGCAGTGAGGCGGTGACGCGCGACTGCGCCGTCTCCAGCGCCCAATCCACCTTGATCCCGCCGGCCCTGGCAACCGCCACGGCCATGCCAGTCTGGTGTTGCGCATGACAAGCGAGGCACCCGCCAGTCTCCAGGAACTTCGCGGCACTGCCCTACAACAGAGCGACGCTTCTTTCAAGAGCCGCCGGAACGCCGCGGGACGCAGCCCTGCCAGCCGGTTCGACAGTCATCTTCTCCGGCGAGAGCCCCAAGGCTCGCAACACTTCGGGGTCGCGGTACTTGCGCGCCCAATCCAGGGCCGTTTCGCCGTTGGTCGATTTCAGCGCCGGGTCGGCACCCTTTGAAAGCAACAATCGCACGATGCGGGCATCGGCATGGTCGGTGGCAATGGAGAGAGCGCCAGCGGCGTCAATCCGCGGACGTCTCGCGCGTTCACAGCCGCACCGGCCTTCACGAGTAACTCCACATAAATCGCCATCTTTTCAACTCTCATCCATATTAGCTTCAGGGAGAAAAAAAGCAAGAGCCGCTATCTCCACTCATCGCTTTTGTTCAGACCTATTTGTTCAGACCTGGGCGCGCAGGTTCCAGAACGATCCCGTAAGGCCAAGCTTCGAAAGTAATCTCTCGGTTTCGTCGACCGTCGCTCGACGCCAGTCTGGATCTAGCTTGTTGCCATACCAGGCCTCGGCGAGCTGCCACGCCTGATCGATTGTCAGAGTGGCGCCTCGCGGTTGGTTCCACTGCGTGCACCAGCGGTCGATGTGCTCCTCGCCCCGGAAGAGCAACATCGTCTTTCAGGTGAAAACGATATTCTCCCACCATCGCTTCGCAGGTATTCCGAAATGGATGGTGCCGTGCGCCGGCGCAACTTGGCCGCCAGACACGCTGATGCTCATAGCCTCGCCACAACACGCACAGGAAGTGTCCAGCACCGCATCGCTCTGAAGCATTGCTATGACGCCCAGTGCATCCCACACGCACGATCCAAAATACGACCGATCCTCGACTCGTACCCGATAAGGAGCCGGTACCGCGCAAAGTGGATTGGCCATGAGGATCTCGCGGCTCTCCGGTTGAAGTACGATCACTTTCGCCGCGGCTAGTCGTTCCAGCGCTGCCCGGATGTCGTCCGTCGGCGCCTGCATCAGCCCGGCAAGGCCTTCGGTAGTGGGCGCGTGAGCGGTGCGCACAAATTCGCGATAGAGTTCTAGCCGGACGCGGGTGTCAAAGTGTTCCGTCATGGTTTGTCCTCCATTTTTGCGATCAGCATAGCACGTCGCGTGGGAGCCCGGTCACCACCAGGCCATTGGCCGGGATTATGAAGGCGGCCGCTAAGAAGAAGGGCCGCGTTGTCATAAGCTAACGGAAGCAGGTGATCTGACGCCCGTTGATTCTTTGTGGCGTCACGGCTTCGCTTCAAACACCAGATTGAACGGCGTCTGCGCCGCCCGCCGGAAATGCGTGAAGCCACCCGCCGTGACTACCTCGCGTAACCGCCCCTCGCCCGCCTGCGCGCCCAGTGCCGTGCCCACTTCCTGCGCCAGCGACGCCGGAACGCACAACAGGGTCGACGCCGAGTAGCTCAAGCGGCCCAATGGATTGTGGTTCGCCTCCGTAGCATCTTCCGCAAACGGCTCCACAATCATCCACGTGCCGTCCGGATGCATCGTCGATCG
>JANYCV010000591.1 GCA_025360145.1 Acidobacteriaceae bacterium | reverse complement strand
TTCTGCGGCGATTCGGCTTTCTGTTTCCCAGCGATTTCGCGGCCACTTAGAACGCCGCTGGTTCAACCGCCGGATGCGGAAAACCGCACGTCCGGTGGTGTGGGAGGGTGCCGGGGCGAAATCCCCGTCACTCGACCTGATAGGGGGCCCGCCCTACCTTGGCTGCTGTCACAGTAATTGCTTGATTGATGCACAGACCCAGCTAAGATAATCTCCCAGTCGAAATCAACGGCAATCGTATCGCGCGTGCTCCTGGTGGAGATGGAACCGGCTAACTGAATCTCGCTGGCCAGGAAGTGGTACGCCACAGTGTCCGCGCCGGCGCGTTGTTGGGCCGCTCATCGGGAAGTGACAATACCAACGTGCGCGGCGGTTTCCCGCCCGCTACGGGAAGGGCATGGCACTTCGCACTCTGGATGCTTTGCAGCTTGCCGTTGCCATGGACCTGCTCGCCGCCGGACACATTTCCGCGAGGATCGAGGCCGACCACCAGCGGTGGAAAGTTGCCGAAGCATGCGGTTATATAACGATCAATCCAGCGGAGCCCGCGCCGCTAGAAAGCCTAGCTTCTATTTCTTAAACAGGTTGTCGAAGGCCGCGCGCGCGTCGCTCGGACTACGCACCTGCGAAGGCGACGGGGCGTGCACCACGGGCGGAGGAATGTGCCCGTCCCGCGAAACCGTTACCCTCGCGCCGAATAACTCGCATTCGTTCACGTGATCCTTGATCGGTATTCGCGCCGGAATGGGCTTCAGGCATTGGAACCGAGTGGAAGGCTCAAAGTGGGCGCATTGTTTGCAGCAATGCAGCGCCGCGGCGCATTTCGGGCAATTCCCTTTGAAATCCGTCCCCGTCGGCAGTGCCGTGGCGCAATTGTAACAGCGCGATGCCGCCACGCTCTGCACCAGCCGCGGCAAGCGCGGACCAGCGGCGTCTTGCAAAGTCCTTGGACCTTGCGGCGACCTAGACCGGTTTTCTCCAGTTGGTCCGCTCGGCTTGCGGTCAGAGTCATTGTACCCGTGTTGCCGGTACTTGCGATCGTCATCCATGGCTAGGGGTGAAACTCCTTGGAATTGTAAACGGAAGAGAGAGATTTCATTGGCGAAATACGATCGTAGCGGATACGATCCTCACATACCAATTAGTCTAATCCCCATTTTAATAGAGAATTGCATGGCCGCGTCAACGGGTTGCTGAAATGGTTGGAGCTGATGCGAAGTGTGTACCCCAACCGGCCCGTCTGGTGTGGCGTAAACTCTTTCTGAAACACATAAACCGATCCTGCTTCTCCCACCGGAGGCAGCGTTATCACTTCCGTGCTTTCGAGTTGACCCGAGATTCCCACGCGGCCAACCACGGCTTCCACATGAACATCGTTCGGAGTCAGGCCCGCCAGATCCACTGAAGCCCGCATGGTGATCGGCGTCCCGCTAACCACTGAGGCGCCCGGCCCGGGCCCAACATCCACAAAGTTCACCGAGCCCCAGACCCGGTTGATCTCCGCCTCCCATTTGGCCTTGCGCCGCGCTTCTTCAAAATTATCTTTCCGGACCTCGGAAAACGCAGCATGGGCCGGCTCGTACAACCCGGTCATATACTCGCCCACCATTCGCTGGCAATTAAATTGCGGGCTAACATTAAGCAGGCATTGCTTCATCCGGTGTACCCACTCGTATGGAAGACGGTCTTCTCCGCGTGCATAATACATCGGCACAATTTCGTTTTCCAGTAGAGAGTACAGCGCACTGGAGTGGATTTCGTCCTGGTCTTCGCTGTACGGCACCCGGTCGCCGATGGCCCACCCGCCGGACGTCTCATACGCTTCGTCGAACCATCCATCCAGAACGCTCAGATTCAATACGCCGTTCAGGCCCGCCTTCATGCCGCTGGTTCCGCACGCCTCTTCCCCGCGACGCGGCGTATTCAACCAGAGATCCACACCCTGCACCATATCGCGCGCCACTTCGATTCCGTAGTCTTCCAGAAAGATGAGCCGTTTGGAAAAAGCAGGATCTCTCGACAATTGCACGATTTCGCGGATTAGCGTCTTACCTGGATGGTCCTTCGGATGCGCTTTGCCCGCAATCACGATCTGCACCGGCATATCCGTATGATTCAGTAGTTTCTTCAGCCGGGCAACGTCCCGGAATAACAGTGTGGCGCGCTTGTAGGTGGCAAACCGCCGCGCAAATCCGATCGTGAACGCGTCCGGATCCAGCACGTCCGACAGCCGTTTGGTCTCGGTTACCGAAGCGTTGCGCGCGATCGCAAACGCGGTCACACGCTCCCTCACAAATGCGACAAAACGCCGTTTCCGCCGTCGCCTGGCCTCCCAAAGTTCCTGATCGGGAATGTCCAGCACCAGCTCCCAGATCTTTGGATCCGGATAACGCTCCCGCCAGTCCGGTTGCAGATACTGGTCGTATAGCATCGCCAGATCTCCATTCAACCAGGTGGGCAGATGCACTCCGTTGGTCACCGACGTAATCGGAACCTCATTCACCGGCAGGTTCGGCCAAAGGCCCTGCCACATCTCTTGCGAGACTTCGCGATGGAGGCGGCTAACCGCGTTCCGATACGACGAGGTCTTAAGCGCCAGAATCGCCATCGAGAATCGTTCCTGGTTGTCGCCGGGGTTCCAACGCCCCAAAGACATCAGTTGATCCATCTGCAATCCGTTGTTCCTGCAATACTCGTTGAAGTAGTCGAACATCGTGCCTGCATCGAAAAGATCGATGCCCGCCGGTACCGACGTGTGCGTGGTAAACACATTGTTGCGCCTGCTGGCGTCCAGCGCTTCGTCGAAACTGAGCGAATGCTCCTGCATTAATAGCCGAATCCGTTCAATGGCCAAAAACGCGGAGTGGCCTTCGTTCATATGGAAGACCGTGGGCTCCAGTTTCAACGCTTTCAAGGCTCGCAACCCGCCGATTCCAAGCACAATTTCCTGACGCATCCGGGTGTTGGAATCGCCTCCGTACAATGAGTCGGTGATGTCTCGGTCCGCTTCGCGCTCGTTCTCCGGAATGTTTGTATCCAGCAGGTACAGCTTCACCCGGCCCACGTCAATGTGCCAGACCTTCACCGTCACCTCTCCGGAGGGCAGTTGGACCTTCACTTTTACCTCGGCCCCATCGACGTCTGTAACCGGGCGCACAGGCAGCGTGTAAAAGTCGTTTACAGGGTAGCGTTCCTGCTGCCAGCCATCCGGATTCAAGGATTGCTGGTGGTAGCCTTTCTGATACAGCAGCCCAATCCCGATCAGCGGGATGTCGGCATCGCTGCTTGCCTTCATGTGATCGCCCGAAAGCAGGCCGAGTCCACCCGAGTAAATCGGCAGGCATTCGGTCAGGCCGTACTCCATGGAAAAGTACGCGATCAAAGTATCGTTCGGAGCCGCCTGTTCCATTTCAATGTAACTGTCATAGCGTTCACACGCGCGGCGGTAAAGCCCCAGAAACCGCGGATCCGTCGCAGCCTTTTCCAGCGTCTGCTGCTGCACGCGTCCCAGCATCAGCACCGGGTTGTTCCCGCAGAGTTTCCACAGTGACGGATCCAGCCGCCGAAACAGGGAGCGTAAGTTGTGGTCCCAGCTCCAAAGCAGGTTGTATGCCAGTTCCGACATTCGGGAAAGAGCTTCCGGCAACGCGGGGCGCACCAGGAACTCCTTAAGGGGTCTAATATGAAATGACATGTAGTTTACGAAAAGATCCGCGGACGGGGCTAGATGTTCTAGTTATAGCAGAAATTCGGCAGTCTTCTAGTAGAAGGGCGTGGTGTTTACGAAACTTATGTGCACTTATTGGAATCAAACGTAGGTCAGGAGGGGCTGAAGGCTATGCAACCAAGTCCCAGTCTTGCCCCGGGTATGCTTCTAACCAAGCTGAATGCGGCGCGCGAAGAAACCGACAAGCTCTTTTCGGTAATTCGCGCGGGATCAATCTATGAGCGGCCCGTCGCCCAGCGGCACCGTCTCATCTTTTATCTTGGACATCTGGAGGCCTTCGATTGGAACCAGGTCGCCGCCGGGCAATTGCCGGCGGACCGTTTCAACCCCACATTCGACAAACTCTTCGAAGCGGGAATCGATCCCGATTCCGGAAGCTTGCCCTCTGACCGCCCCTCCGATTGGCCTTCGCTTTACGAAGTTCATTCCTACTGCAAACGCGTTCGCCGCGAGATGGACCTTCTGCTTCCAAAGGCTGACGAACGTATCGTCCACACCGCGATTGAACACCGGCTGATGCACGCCGAAACGCTGGCCTATTTGATGCACAGCATGCCGTTCGATCAGAAAAGCGCTCCGGGGCTGGGTCCCATGCCGGTTTCCACGGTCTCGGTGGAACAGCCTGTTACCATTCCGGCTGGGGTGGCAACGCTGGGCAAAAAGCGTGGCAGGTCCTTCGGCTGGGACAACGAATTCGACGAACACAGCGTTGCAGTTCCCCGCTTCTCCATCGACAGTCACAAGGTCACCAACCGGCAGTACCAGGCATTCGTTCGCGACGGAGCCCCGCCGCCGCACTTCTGGACAAAGGAGCGCGGACGCTGGTACTGCCGCGGTATGTTTGGGCTGGCCCCTCTGCCCATGGATGCTCCAGTCTATGTCACGCAGCAAGAAGCGGTTGCCTATGCGAAATGGGCCGGAAAGAGCCTGCTCTCGGAATCTCAATTCCACCGTGCCGCTTATGGTACCCGCGGCGGCATCGAGCGAGAATATCCGTGGGGATCGGCAGACCCGCTTCACTCCCATGGAAACTTCGATTTCCATTACTGGGATCCGATTTCAGTGAATGCCACACCAGCCGGTGATAGCGGTTTCGGCGTGTCTCAGTTGGTTGGCAATGGTTGGGAGTGGACGTCCACCGTTTTCGCCCCGTTCCCCGGATTCAATGCGGATTCGAACTACCCCGGCTATTCGGCCAATTTCTTCGATGGAGAACACTACGTGCTGAAAGGTGCATCACCCCGTACTGCCGCGTGCTTCCTGCGCCGGTCCTTCCGCAACTGGTTCCGCCCGGACTATCCGTATGTATATGCAACATTTCGTTGCGTGGAGAATGAATGAGCGTCTCAAACCTGGAACGCGCCGCTCCGGCCTCGGCTGCCAGACAGCAGTTCGCCCTTGATGTGCGCCGCGGGCTGGAACAACCCTGTCAGAAAGAACTGCCGTCTACGTATTTATACGATGCAGTCGGCTCGGCGTTATTTGAAGCCATCACGCATTTGCCGGAGTATGGCCTGACCCGTGCGGACGAGCGCCTTTTGCGCCGCCACTCGGCCGCCATCGCCTCTCGCCTCCCGGCCGGCACCGTGGTGGCTGAGCTTGGCAGCGGCAGCGGGAAAAAGACGCGTTATCTTCTGGAAGCGCTGGCAAAGCATCGCGGCTTGCTCTATTTTCCAATCGATGTATCTCCCACCGCGCTTGCGGCCTGCAAGCAGGAACTTTGTTCCGCCGCCAGCGTCGTCCCCCTGGAACACAGCTACTTCGAGGGGTTGCAGATTGCCGCCGGACGGCGCAGACCCGGCGAAGCATTGCTGGTGCTATTCCTGGGCAGCACTATCGGCAATTTCGACCGCGCCGGCGCCCGTGAGGAATTCCTCCGTACCATTGCATCTATTCTGTCCCCAGGCGACGCCCTCCTGCTGGGCACCGATCTCGTAAAGCCGCAAAGCCAGCTCATCCTCGCCTACGACGACCGTGCAGGAGTCACCGCGGCGTTTAATCGCAACTTGCTCGCGCGCATCAACCGCGAGCTCGACGCCGATTTCGACCTCCCGCAATTTGCCCACGAAGCGCGTTACAACCAGCGCCATCAGCGCGTCGAAATGCACTTGCGATCGCTCCGCAGACAATCGGCCACCATCCGTGGCGCTGGTCTCTCCGTCAATTTTGAAAAAGGTGAAACCATTTGGACGGAGTCTTCCCACAAGTTCGACCTCCACCAGATTCCCAGCCTGGCGCGCGCCACCGGTTTCACCCATGTGGAATCCTGGGTCGATTTTGAGTGGCCGTTCGCGGAAAATCTCTGGGTGATCCCGGCGAATCCCGAATGAGCCCAGCCGTCAGCTTTTCGCGCGTCCACTACAGAATCGGAGACCGAAGTATCCTGACGGATATCAGCTTCGATCTCTACCCCGGCGAAACGCTGGTGATCCTGGGCCGCAGCGGCTCCGGCAAGACTACCGCGCTGAAACTGATCAATGCTCTGCTGATCCCATCGGAAGGGGAAGTGCGCGTTAACGGCGAATCCACCACGCAATTGGACCCCATACGGTTGCGCCGGCGGATCGGCTATGTAATCCAGGACGTGGGCTTGTTCCCGCATTTCAACATCGCCCGCAACGTGGGGCTGGTTCCGGAGCTCGAAGGCTGGCAGCCGTCACGAACCACTGCTCGCGTACAGGAACTGCTCGATCTGGTGGGCCTCCCGCACGCCGATTTTGAAAGCCGTTATCCCCGGCAACTTTCGGGCGGACAGAAACAGCGCGTCGGCATTGCGCGGGCTCTCGCCGCCGATCCACCCCTCCTCCTGCTGGACGAACCGTTCGGCGCTCTGGATCCGGTGACTCGCTTCGAGCTTCAAAACCAGTTCCTCGACCTGACCAGGCGTTTGAACAAGACTGCCGTCTTCGTCACTCACGATGTTCAGGAGGCGATGCGCCTGGCCTCCCGCATCGCAGTACTCCATCAAGGGCGTCTGGAACTTCTCACGACTCCCGAAAAGTTCAAACGGCAAAACGAAGGCGAAGCCGCCAAATTCATCGCGACTCTCTGATCTGACATGATCGACCTGACATGATCGACTCCCTCATCGAACTGACCCTCGAGCATATTGAACTCATACTGATCGCCGTGGCCTTCGCCACTGCGATCGGGGTTCCCTGCGGCATCCTGCTGCACCGCGGCGCCCGGCTCCGCCGCTGGCTGCTGACGTTTACCAACATTGTGCAGACCATTCCCGCGCTCGCCCTCTTTGGTTTCCTCATCCCGATTCCGCTCATCGGAGGAATCGGAAAGAAGACCGCTATCATCGCGCTCGTACTCTATGCGCTGCTGCCGATCATGCGCAATACGCTGGCCGGATTGCAGCAGGTGGACCCGGCAGTGCGGGAATCGGCCATCGCCATGGGGATGACGAACCGGCAGTTGCTGCGGTTGGTGGAATTGCCGCTCGCAGTCGGCACCATCCTTGCAGGCATCCGCGTGGCAACTGTTACAACAGTAGGTACGGCAACCATTGCGGCGGCGATCGGAGGCGGAGGCCTGGGCGTCTTCATCTTCCGGGGAATTGCTTCCGTGGACAACACACAGCTTCTGGCCGGCGCGGTGCCAGCGGCTTTGATTGCACTGATTGCGGATGGAGGATTGGGATGGATAGAACGAAGATTATCGCCTGCATAGCGGCGGTTCTCGTGAGCCTGACGGCTTCAGGCTGCGCCAAGCAGCATAGCCTGACCGTGGGATCGAAGAACTTTACCGAACAGGTGGTACTCGGGGAGATCGTCGCGCAGCACCTGGAAAACCGCATGCAGCAGAAAATAACCCGCAGGCTGAATCTGGGGGGGACGCTACTGGTTCACCAGTCGGTGATGAACGGCGAGATCGACGTCTATCCGGAATACAGCGGTACCGCGATTTCTTCCGTGCTGAAGATCAATATGATTAACGATCCGCAGGCCATTGTGGAGCGGATTCGCGACGTGTATCACACCAATCTGAGGCTGGAATGGCTGGGCGCGCTGGGCTTCAACAATACATTCGTGATGGCTGTGCGCGATGAAACTGCCGCACAATTGAAGTTGGAAACGCTGAGCGACGCCGAGCAGGCGAAGGTCGAATGGCGGCTTGGCGTCGGCTACGAATTCGAACAGCGCCCGGACGGCCTGAGCACGCTCAACAAGACTTATCATTTCCGCGACCTGAAAGCGCCTGTGACCATGGATTTGGGTTTGCTTTACCGCGCGCTGGAACAAAAGCAGGTGAATATGATCGCTGCCAATTCCACCGACGGATTGCTTGCAGTGGCCAAGGTGAAAGTGCTGGCGGACGACAGGCATGCCTTTCCACCCTACGATGCCGCGCTTGTGGCCCGTGCAGAGACCATCGCCCAGTATCCGAAGTTTAAGCCCGCGCTGGATGAACTGGCCGGGAAGTTTTCAGAAGAGACGATGCGCAAGCTGAACTACGAAGTGGACGGTGAGCACAAGCCTGTAGCCGACGTCGCCGCCGCATTCTTGCGCAAGGCCGGCTTGCAGTAACAGGTCCGCGGGCTGACCGGTTCCGCGCTTCCCATCAGCCCGCGCGCACTCAAAACGGTTCTACGGGTGTTCGCCCGGCGGCGGGGCATTCACGTTCGCGCCCTTGCCCATGTTCGGCGGCACCCAGCCATCCTTAGACGGACCGTTTTGAAAGAACTTCGACGTGCTGCTCTGCGGGTAGCCCGTCGCATACTTCGCGTTCGCCTCGCCGAAAATCTTTCCCGCCCGCAACGTGTCGTCGTGAACCTTCTTGATCATCTGTTTATACCGGTCGTCTTCCTGGGCAAAGCCTGAAAACGAACTCAGGTCGTTGTTGCCGATGATCACCACATCAATGCCGGGCACCGAAGCAATGTCAAACGCGTTCGCCACCCCCGTTGGCGTCTCAATCATCACCACTACCAGCATGTTGTCGTTAAACGTCTGCCGGTAGTTGATGCCGTTGATACCCCATATGCTCGCTGCCTGCCCCGCGCCCGCGCTGCGGCGTGCCATCGGCGGATAATGCGACCACTTGGTGGCCTCCCGCGTCCGTTCGACATCGTCCACTGTAGGAATGACCACCCCCAACGCGCCGATGTCGGTGGCGTGCTGAATGTGGAACTCTTGCGCATCCGGCAACCGGACCATCGGCGTCGCTCCAGCATGCGGGCACGCAGCGATCATTGCCTCTACATCCTTAAACTCCAGCGTGCTATGTTGCATTTCAAACCACGCATAGTCGTAGTGCTTCGCCGCCTCGCAATAGCCGGCGATATCGAACTTCGACTGCGTGAAGCTGAAGACTTGCTTGCCGTCCAGAAGCTTTTGCTTCGCTGTGTTATACAGCTTTGGCTTTGCGCCACTCTGTGCCGCCGCCGGCGCGCTGAATAGCGCAACGGCCGAAAACAGGCAACTTGCTGCTGATAGCTTTCTCATCGTTGAAATACCCTCTCTCCCGTTTTTCACTACGGTACGGGGATACTATATCTCAAAACTGGCCGCGATAGCTCAGTTCGCAGTACGGAACGCCGTAAACAGTCACGATGAGAACGTGTTGAAACAGTTTATGTTGGCAGGGATCTATCAGTGTGGAAGTTAGTGTACAAGGAGATCGGAAATGCTAATACTGCTGATTTTGCTGCTGCTATTGTTCGGCGGCGGCTTCTTTGGATATAACCGCTACGGTAGGGGCGGTGGATTGGGGGTGGGAGGAGTGGTTTTGGTGGTCCTCCTGGTATGGCTTTTCCTGGGGGGCGGTATGGGCACTCTGAGAATTTAGCAAGCGGGAGAGGGGAACGCGGATCCAAGCTTTCGCACACATGCGGTGACTTGGATCCGGGGTTCTCATTCGGTCGACTGGGCAGCCTCTCGCCCCTTTCCGAAACCGGCACTGGCGGACGTCCACTTACCACATCCGCTTCACCACCGCTATTGCATCGCGAACGCCGTGGTTCGGCCCGGTGCTTTCTGGAAATCCGATATCATTTTTAAAGTCCGTAAATTCGTTCGCCCGTCTTCACAAACAGCCGTATACTAAATCCATGCGGTGGAAATCCGGCCTCGCTTTCATCTTCTTCGCTTTCCTTTTATTAGCGCAACGCAAGGATAGCGAACCGCCCGTTCGCCAGCCTGTGCGCGGCACTCGCGGAGCAGTCGCGGGCGGCACGCAGTTTGCCACCGAGGCCGGTATGCGCATCTACCATCAGGGCGGCAACGCCGTCGACGCCGGTGTCGCCGCCATGTTCGCCGCCTCCGTCGCTGAATATTCCCACTTCGGATTCGGCGGCGAAGCCCCAATCCTCATCCGCGCCAAAGACGGCAGAGTCTTCTCTATAGCCGGCGTGGGTACCATGCCGAAAATGGCGACCGCCGAATTCTTCCGGGCCCGCCGCATCGTCGCAGGGGAACTACTGGCCCTTGAACCGGGCGGATTGAAAGGCATCATCCCCGTCGCTGGACTGATGCCGGCGCTGGTTCCAGGCATGGTGGACGCCGGCCTTCTAGCGCTGCAACAATTCGGCACCATGTCATTCGCCGAAATCATGGTCCCCGCCCTGCAACTCGCCAGCGGAATGCCCGCCGATGAAACGCGCGCTGGTGGAATCGCCCGCAGCAGCCGCTTCTTCGATCTCTGGCCGGCTTCGAAACATGTCTTCATGCCGGACGGACAAGGCCCCGTTCCCGGAGAGGTTTTCGCTCAGCCCGACTTGGCCCGAACCATCCGCGCCATGGTCGATGCGGAGAAGAAAGCGGTGAAGTCCGGAGCATCCCGAGCGGCCGCTATCGACGCTATTCGAGACTATTTCTATCGCGGGGAAGTGGCGAAGAAAATCGATGCCTTTAGCCGCGCAAATAATGGACTGTTGCGTTACGAAGACCTGGCCGCATTCCGGTTGGAGCTGGAAGAACCCGCCTCCACCACCTACCGCGGATTCAAAGTCTACAAGCCCGGCTTCTGGAGCCAGGGACCCGTGATGCTGCAGGCTCTGAATATTCTGGAAGGCTACGATCTTCGTCCACTCGGCTACAATTCAGCGGAATACATTCATAAGCTGGTAGAGGCGCTGAAGCTGGCCTATGCCGATCGCGACACCTACTACGGAGATCCCAAGTTCGCCCATGTGCCGGCCGAACGGCTACTGTCGAAAGAGTACGCGGCCGAAAGAAGGAAGGATATTTCAGACAAGGCGTCAATGGAGTTTCTTCCCGGCACGATCGGCGGCAAACATCCACTCCATCCTTCGCAAATGGAAATCGCCCGCACTCGAATCGACGATGAATTGATGGCGCGGGATACCACCTGTGTGAACACCGTCGATAAGGATGGCCTGATGTTCTCAGCCACTCCCTCTGGCGCATGGCTCCCGTCGGTAATTGCAGGAGACACCGGCATCCCCCTCACGCAGCGCGCACAGAGCTTCCTGTTAGTTCCGGGTCATCCCAATGAGCTGGCCGGCGGCAAACGTCCGCGAGTTACCTTGAGCCCAACGCTTGTAACCAGGGATGGCAAGCCGTACCTCACGCTTTCTACGCCGGGTGGCGACAATCAGGACCAGGCGATGCTCCAGATCCTGCTGAACGTCTTCGAGTTTGGAATGAACGCTGAGATTGCGCTGGAGGCGCCCCGTTTTCAAACCAGACACTTGGTGTCCAGCTTCGATAACCATGCAATGAATCGGGGCGATCTTCTGCTTGACGATCGGATTCCTGCCGCGACGTATGCAGAGCTGACGGCCCGCGGCCATCGCACGGAATTGCGTACCCGATGGGCTAGCGGAGCAGCTCCGGTTATGATTCGGATTTTGTCGAACGGTGTTTTGGAGGCAGGCGCCGATCCCTACGGATACCGTGAAACCAGCGCCTGGTAGTTCTATTCACTGGGCCGCGCGTAGCAAGCGGCGGCTTATTTAAAGGACCGTACTCGTCCTCGGCATTGGCCGGTCGCTCTTCGCATAATCCGCGCTAGCCTCACCCGCCGACGCAATGTCCTGCGCACCGGTTCTTTCGAGCAGATCCTTCGCACGATGGACCCAATCGGAATCGTCGCAATGCACCGATAGCAGTACGCCGCCTTCCTTGATGCGGCCTTCATAGCGCTTGGCCTCATACTCTGGAATACCCATACCCACCAGTGCGCCTACAACACCGCCCACTGTGCCGAGCACGCCAGCGCCAGCCAAGGCGCCCATAATAGGCCCGGCGGCGATCAACGGCCCAACACCGGGAATGGCAAGTGCGCCAATGCCGGCCAGCCATCCCAGAATGCCGCCCGCCACAGCGCCCGACGTTGCGCCTGCCGCGGCGCCTTCCGGAGCCTTCGTATTCATCTCGTGCGCGAAGTCTTTTGAACCCGCGTTATCCGCTAGCAATACCGAGATATCCGTGTTCCGGAACTTCTCAGCCTTTAGCGTCTCAACAGCGCGCTCTGCCGCTGTTCTGTTGGCATAGATCCCGAAAACTGCTGTATTTTTTCCAGCCATAGTGGTTTTCTCCTTTCCTAACTAAACTTTTCCTTTTTTCGCAGCGACGGTGATTTCGTAATAGATTAGCGGCCTCAATGCCTGGGAGCCAGGGCCACCCACATCGCGCCGCGACAGATTAAAACAGAAAGTACTGGTAATGTTTCATAGACTCTGATAGTCTGCGGAAGATGGTATCGGGAGGCCATGGCCGAC
>JANYCV010000573.1 GCA_025360145.1 Acidobacteriaceae bacterium | reverse complement strand
TTCCCTAACGGTCGCGGCTCGGAATCGTTACGTTGACGGGCGCCAGCAAGCGGACTCGACAGTAATCCTGAAAATGTTCTAGTGCATCGGCACGCCGATCAGCGGCGGATTGGGGCTGATCCATCACGACGGCTGAAAGGCCGGTTATGCGATTTAGGGTAGCCAAGGCCGTGTCGAGGATCTCCTTCGATTTAGCGGATTCGTTCACTTGTTAGTATTGTACACGTTTCGTGAACAAGGTAAATTTCTGAACGAGATGCGTTATTTTTCGAATATCTCGTCGAGCACACGGCCCACGGACCCGTTTGGTGTTTCGACGTCCAGCAGATTCGCCAGCGTAGGAGCGATGTCGTTCACTGCGATTTTCGTGTTATAGCGGCCCGGTCTGATTTGAGAACCCATGAAGATCACTGGGACATGCGTGTCGTAATTGTAGGGGGAGATGTGGGAGGTTCCGGTCGCCGTATCCTGAATCAGGTAGAACGGATCGAGTACGACGAACAGATCGGCGGAGCGTGCGGGGTTGAAACCGCGGCGGACTCGATGGTCGATCATGTCGTCCAGCAATTCGCCGCGCATTAACTGGAACCGGGTGTAGACGCGAGCAATGTGGGGAATGGTTCGAAGTGCGTCGGCGGCGGTGTTC
The DNA here is from genome assembly GCA_025360145.1 of Acidobacteriaceae bacterium. Lineage (GTDB taxonomy): Bacteria > Acidobacteriota > Terriglobia > Bryobacterales > Bryobacteraceae > JANXXV01. The sequence continues at coordinate 12,782 of JANYCV010000573.1, read as the reverse complement.
TGCACGTCGGCTTCGTTCAGTTTCTTGCGGGCGATGAGTGGGTGGTCGAGGTAGATGATTTCGAAACCCTTCTTCATCTGCACCCAGTCGCCCTCACCGTACTTTGCGGACAGGGCAGATTGCAGGGTGGTGGCGATGGTGGCGGGTTTGATAAAGCCCGCGGACATGCGGCGTTGGGCGCTCACGGCGGGAACGGGTGAGACGCCGTGGTCCGCGGTTAAAACGACCAGCACGTTTCCTGCGCCGGCTTTGGACTCGGCAAAATGAATCAACTGCCCGATGAGGCGGTCGGTCTGGATAGCGATATCGCGGATTTGCGGATCGTCCGGACCAAGGGCGTGACCTATTCTGTCGTTCGAGGAAAAGCTGACGCTCAGAACATCGGTGGCCGGACCGCGCCCGAGCTGCTCGCCTTCGAGCGCCGCTTCGGCGAACTGTTCGATAATTTCGTTGCCGTAGGGAGTGCGTTCCAGCGCGTCGTAGAATTCCTTGCCGGGCTGCGTGGGCAGAACGGTGTAGGCGTTCGCGCCTGGCTTGGCATCGAAGGGTAGCCAGCCTTTGCCGAGAAATTTGTCGACCGCGCGGCTGGTATTGTATTTGGCGGCCCAGGCGGGCAGCGCCTCGAAATAGTAGCTGCTGCTGACGAAGTTGCCGGAGGCGGAATCGAACCAGAACGCGCCGTTGGCCATCCGTCCTACGGGAAGAATGGCGCTGCGGTCCTTGCTGGAAACACCGATGGATTTCGTCTGGTTGTTGTTGGCCATCTTCAACTGGTCGGCGAGGGTGCTGACCAGAAGACGGTGCGGGGAAGCGGCCGGGCCGCCAGGTTTGCCGCCGAGGAGCTTGACGGCATCGTCACTCACGCTGGAGATCTCTTTTCCGGATTCACGGTCGAGCCATTCGTTGGCGACGATGCCGCTGAGGGAGGGCGTTGCGCCGCTGAGAATGGTGGAGTGGCCGACGGCGGTTACGGGGGGAAAGTGTTCGTAATAGGCGCTGGTGAAGACCGCGCCGTGGTCGAGCAGGCGGGCCAGTCCTCCTTTGTAGTCGCTTCGGAAGCGGGTCAGGTAGTCGTAGCGGAACTGATCGATGACGATGGTCAGGATTAGCTTTGGCTTCTTCGGGGCGGCCGCTAGACCGGCTCCGGCGAGCAGCACGCCGATTGCTAATAGAGCTGAGATTCGTTTCATTGGGGATTGTTATTCGAGGATTAAAGCGCCTGTGCCCTGGATCAGGTAGATGGTGGCGCCGGCTTTGATGGACGCCGGATTGAATTTACGTCCCTGCTCTTCGGCCTCGTGCCTGGCTTTCGCAATGGCCTGCTCGCGGGTGAGTTCGATTTTGACAAGTTTCCCTTCCGCGATGGCGAGTTTGCCGATGGAGTCCTTTGGGAAGACGATATCGCCATCGTTCACTTTGATCTTGAGGAGCTTCCCGGTTTTTGGATCGGCGAGGTTCATCCAGCAGCCCATCATCTGGCAGACCTCGGTGATTTTTCCCTTGACCTGGATGGTCTTGCCTACATAAGCGGCGGGCGCCGAGGCTATTTTGTCTACCGGGTCCGGTTGCTTCAGCGTAAGCGGACTGCCCAGGTTCAGAGTTGCCGCGAGGCAGAGGCCTGTAGTCAGAAGGAAAGCGGGGAGGAGTTTCATCTCTCAGCCGATTATCTCAATTTTGTCAAGATCTGGTGAAGTAGAGGGTGGCTGCTCTTTCGAGGTCGGGTTTGGTCATCTGTACCGGACGGCTTTCGTACCGGCTGATGGATTCCAGGATGTTGCAGATATCGGACGGGTAGCAGGCGCGGAGTTCGACGCGGCCTTCCCGGAGACAGATCTTGCGGAGGAACTCTGCGCTGTCCGGCTCCGCCGGGATCCCCCTGCTGGTGATGACCCTGTGGAAGATCTGGTCGAAGACGACCGAATCGCAGGCCTCAATGTAGATCTTGTTATGGATGCGGCGGAGGAACGCTTCGTCGGCCAAATCCGAGGGATCGAGGTTGGTGGAGAAGACCACCATTAACTCGAACGGGATCTGGAATTTCACGCCGTAGCGGAGCGTGAGGTAATCGATGCGGCGGTCGAGAGGGACAATCCAGCGGTTGAGCAGGTCGCGCGGCGACATCAACTGGCGGCCGAAATCGTCAATGATGAACAGGCCGTTGTTCGCCTTCATTTGCAACGGCGCGACGTAAATGCCGGATGCTTCGTCGAGACGGAGTTCCACCATGCTGGGGATCAGTTCGCCGCCGACTACGATGCAGGGGCGGCGGCATAGAAGCCAGCGGGGATCGATGTCATAATCGTCCATATCGAGGCGCTGATGGACCACTGGATCGTACAGACTGATGATCTGTCCGTCCACTTCGACAGCGTAGGGTATAAGGATGGCGTCCTGATACACGCGCAGCATGCGCTCGGCGATGCTGGTTTTGCCGTTTCCGGTGGGGCCGTAAAGAAAGATCGAATTCTGAGAAATCAGGGCCGGACCGAGTTGATCCAGCAGCCGGTCGGTAACGATCAAGTCTGAGAAAGAATCGCGCAAGGTGGCGCGATCCACGTTCAGATGGGCAGCCTGCATGGTGGTGGCTGCGTGATAGTCGTTCAGCGCCACAGGGCAAGCGCCGGCGTATTGGGAGATCTGGAAACGCTCTCCAGCTAACGCGCGACCGGCGGCGGAGAGGGCGAAATGATAGTCGTTTCCGACCATCCCCTTTATTTCCACCATGTGCTGCTGCCGCATGTGGACGAAAACGGTACTAAGGACGCCCATGGACAGCTTCAGTTTGTCGCTGAGCGATTCGAGAGTAGCGTAGCCTTCGAGCAGAATCCGGCGAAGCATCAGGTCGAGCACGAGTTGCTGCGATATCCCCAGCTCTTCCAGTGTTTTAGGGACAGCCGGCGAGAAATTCGGCCGTAGTGCGGCGTAAGAAGCCATTCAGACAATAGCATCGGCCGCACTGACGGGAAACTTTATGCACGCCGAAAGAGGAGCGTCCGTCATACTTGTGAGTGGTCTTTCCGCGCCGGCTTCTTTCTCTCGCCGTTCTACTTTCCTGTTCAGGCCGCTTAGTCGCGGAAGAACCTGCTCCATATGAGCTGTATGTCCACGCCAAGCAGTATGAAAAGAAAGGCGATGTGGTACAGGCGTACATTTTCTACTCCGAGGCGGCCGCAGCCGATCCCACCAACAAGAAGTACTGGCGAAAGATGGAATCGTTGCGGACGCGGGCGGCCATGGCGTCTAAAGTAATGCCCAGTGCTGTCTCGGGCGGCTCGGCCCCGATCGCGGAGGACGGAGATTCCGAAGAGTCGCCCGAGGATCCTGCGCCCAGCGCGAAGGAACTGCTGGAGGCTAGGAAACCGCAACCGCCGTTCGAGCTAAATGCTTCCAGCGAAAGGAAGAATCTGGATCTGCGCGGGGATTCGAAGAGCCTCTACGAACAGGTGGCAAAAGCCTACGGCTTGGACGTTGTCTTCGACGGTGAATATCAGCCGCGGCCAGTTCAGCGGCTAAAGCTGGACGACGCCGATTATCGGGACGCGTTGTACTCGCTGATGGCGTCGACCGGGAGCTTTCTTGTACCGATCAGCGGTCATGTTTTCATGGTGGTGCAGGATACGCTGCAAAAGCGGGCTTCGATTGAGAACAACGTAGCGCTGGAGTTGCCGATTCCGGAGGCCGTCTCCTTACAAGAGGCGCAGGAAATGGCTCGCACGGTGCAGCAGGTGATGGAGCTGCAGCGCTTTTATGTCAACGGCGCAAACCGTACCGTCTATTTCCGCGACCGGGCGTCCAAGGCGTACCCGGCCCAACAGATTTTGAAGCAGTTGCTCCATCACCGGCCCCAGGTGGACATCGAAGTGGAGTTCCTTTCGGTGGGTAAGAGTTCGACGCTTAACTACGGGCTGGCGCTGCCCACGCAAGCCCAAATTACGAGCTTTGGACGTTTCGGCGCGGCTAACGCGGTGAATCTGACAAACCTCGGACAGTACTGGTTCTTCGGCGGCGGGCAGACAATTTTGGGGATCGGAGTGCTTTCGGCGCAACTGCTGGCTAACGTGAACAATTCCGAGAGCCGAAGCCTGCTGCGCGCGGAAGTGCGTTCGGTGGATGGCCAGCCGGCCAATCTTCATGTCGGCGATAAATTTCCGCTGCAAACCCAGGGGTTCAACTTTGGGGCGCCGAAGGGAACGGCGTCCGGGTACGCCCCTAGCTTCACCTTTGAGGACCTTGGGCTGGTGCTGAAGGTGACGCCGAAGGTTCACGGCGCCGAAGAGGTGACGTTGGACGTGGAAGCTGAATTCAAGGTACTGGGGAGCGGCAGCGTGAACGGGATTCCGGTGATTTCCAACAGGAAATTCGTCACCCAGGTCCGGTTGAAGTTCGAGGAACAGGCGGTGATTACGGGTCTGATGAATAGCAGTCAGGCAAAGACCATTAGCGGGCTCGCCGGACTGTCCGCAGTGCCGCTGGTGGGGCCGGTTTTCAGCAACAACTCCAAGGAAGATTCAAAGACCGAAATTCTTCTGTTGATCAAGCCGCATCTGATGAATCTTCCGCCTACGGAAGCCGATGCCCCGCCTGTGTTTGTCGGTCCGGACACGCGGCCGCGGACGCCGCTTTAGGATCGGGCTCTGTTATTCTCAACACATGTCCAAGATGTTGGAGGAGATCCGCCAGCAGCCCGGCGCCCTGGAGCGTACGCTGAAAAGCGAACTGCGGACCATCGAGAAGCTGCGGCGCAGGCTGCGGAAAGATCGTCCGCGGCTGATTGTGCTGGCTGCGCGCGGCACCTCGGATAACGCGGCCCAGTTTGGCCGGTATCTGTTGGAGGTCACCACGGGCATTCCGGTGTCCCTTGCCGCGCCGTCCATTTTCACGTTGTATCAGGCAACACTCGATTTCCGGGACGTGCTGGTGGTGGCCATTTCGCAATCGGGCGAATCCACCGATACGAACCTGGTGCTGCAACGGGCGCGGGAAAAGGGCGCATTTACGATTGGCGTCACGAACGAGCCGGGCAGCAGCCTGGCGAGTCTGGCGGAACATGTTTTGCTGGTTCGGGCCGGTAGAGAGGCCAGCGTCGCCGCGACGAAAACGTATACGGGACAAATGTTGATGATGTATCTTCTGGCGTACGCGTTGGGGGCCAATATCGACCTTGACGACGTGCGACGGATTCCTGAGCGGGCTGGTGGAGCAGTGGAACTGGAGGCCCGCATCGCCGAACGGAGCGAGCGTTATACCTTTATGACGCGGGCGATTGTGGTGGGCCGTGGCCTGAATTATTCGAACGCTTTTGAATTTGCGCTGAAATTGATGGAGACGTGCTACGTGGTGGCGGAGAGATTCTCGTCGGCCGATCTAATGCACGGTCCCATTGCGATGGTGGAATCGTCGTTTCCGTCGTTTCTATTCGCTCCGCCGGGCGTGACGTGGCCGGGGATGAAGGAGATGATTGAGAAATTGCAGTATCTGAAGGCGGAGACGATGGTGATTACCGACCTTAGCAACCGGGCCGCGCTGGAGGCATCGCCGCACTCGCTTTGTGTGCCGCTGAAACTCGGCAGGAAGTCCGCGGTGGCTGAGGACCTATATACTCCGATTCCGTATATCATTCCGGCACAGTTATTCGCCGCGTTTCTGGCGGAGCAGAAAGGCCTGGATCCCGATCGGCCGCGGACGCTGTCGAAAGTAACGCAGACGATGTGATCCGCTACTTCTTGCTATCCCCCAGCGTGAGCAACGCGACGGAAAGCTTCTTGACGGCCTCCTCTTCGAGTTCCGTATGTTTTGGATCAAGCGGCAGCTTCGACATACTCAGGTGAACCAGTTCGTGAACGATCGAAAGTTCGGTATCTTTTAAGATTTCCGCCCGGTGGAGGCTGGAATCCACCGAATTTAAGACGTGGATGGTCGCCTTCTTATTCGGCAAAGACCAGTGGATATTCGCTACGGCGCGTTCGGGCAGATCCCAAACGCGGACAATTTTCGATTCAATGCTCCAGTCCTCGAGAGCGAGCCTCCGTTGCCATTTGGCGATCCAAAAGTACAGATGGTCTTGCGTGAGGAGGGGGTTCGATTCGAGCACGGCGCGCCCGGCCGGCGGCGAGGTCGTGATGCGGGCGGCGGCTCCGGTAGAGATGGACTCCGCAAGCGCGGATACCCCGAACGGGAAGAAGAATAGAAGCACGGCTGAAGCGCTCATGATCCTGAATCCGGCAGTTCGGGTGCATGTTTCGGTTGCTACCATTTGTTTGCCAAAATTTCCCGCTGCTCGCAGTTCACCTTTCCGGTGATAACTGCCGCTGCCCCAACCGCTGACGGATAAAATACTTACCCGTTTGGACGAAGTTCAACTACCGGATATCGGATCATACCTTAATATCGGCCGGACGCGGAAAAACTGCAGTCTTGTTTAATACCTGACGAGCTTGAACGAAGGTTGACGGATGCTGGGGAGTGATCATCGGCATGCGGGGCGGGAGGTGTACGAGTGGATCACGAGAATCTTGCGGCGGCGGGGTTCGCGGAAAGAAGGCTTTCATTCCGGCAACGGCTCGGAGTTCATGAACGGCACGGTCTCCGGTCTTTTGAAGAAGCTGCTTATCGAGCAAACCAAATCGCGCCCGCGTAAAAGCAACGGCAACGGATTGGTGATCCGCAAACACATGTGGTGCGGCTACATCGCGGTAGCGTATCTGAACTTTCATCGCCGCTGGGGGCAACCGGAGCTCATCACCGATTCGCGCGGCAAGCGGAAGTACGTGTAGCGGCGCTACGCCATGCTACGGGAAGTGTTGCGGGAATTATCGCCGGCTTTGCCGCGGGAGCAAAGCTATCCGAAGCCAGGACACAGCATCCAGACATAGGACCAGATGGCCCAGGCGCATAGCGGCACGGAATCGGCGCGGCACATGCGGGACGCAAAGCGAAAGCTCTTTCCCGGCTTCCGGCAGGAACGAAGAAGTGCATGAAACCGGGCTTGAATTTAGGAAGCGCTACGCGATTCCCACCTTCCCGCCGCGACGGCGGCGACGGCGGCGGAACACTTTTCTTCAGGAAAAAACCACAAGCTGGGGATGTGCTTGACCCAGGTGTGTTCGGTCTAGCAGCATTTCGTGGGGCTGGCAACCTCGCCCGCGCGGAGACCCTGCCTACTGCTTCCGGCAGCGGGACCGCCCCACCCGAGCGGTTGCCAGAGCAATTACCTGAGGTAAGCACATACCCAGCAACCACAGAAACGAGTCCCGGCATCACGCCAGACTGATTTCATCCCTTCAGGCTGATTGTTGAATTAAAAGATGCTTTGGCAAGGCGCGCCCGGGTTTCAGTTTCTCCAAGATAATCACTCGCAATACGGAAAAATGGTGTATAGTATTTTCCATGTCAAACATCGCTGGAAAAGCGTACGCGATGAACGTCATTACGCCGTTGCGCTGGTATACCGCGTGGTGGAACCGGCTCATTTTCTGGGCGGCCGGTGCATTCCCCACCACAACGCTCGGGCTGCGAACCCTCTCGCTGATTCACTATGCACGGTGGGTGATTCTCACCTCAAGCCAGTTTCCCCGGCTGAGCCCGGACCAGCCAAAAGAAGACCTGAAGTACAATTACATGTTTTTCTTCAGTAACTTCAACGGCAGTTGGGACCAGTACGTAGACTCGTTTTCTTCGGCGATCTCGAGTGGTCTCGATAGTTTTTGGCATCGGAACATCAAGTACCCGAAGTCCGTTCCGATGCTGCCGTTCCACCGGTACATCACGTCGAATCAGATCTGGACGGACTACTATTACAACGCTTACCCGATGGCTTCCAGCAATGACGTCAAGTCGGCCAAGGCGGTGAAAACCCGGCTGCTCGCGTTCATTCGCGACGGTGCCCAGAACGCCAAACCGGAAATATTTCAGGAAGAATATAACCGTATGCTGATCGACTTGCAGCACGACATCAGCCAGATGGGCGCCAACCCGGTGGTTAGCCTATCCGCCTCGGCGGTGAACAGAAGGCTCAGCAAAGAATAATCGAATTTGCATCAATTGAGGTAACTGTTCTATGGCAAACAAGAGTGGAAATGCTTATGCGTTGACCTTGCTGTGTCCCATCCTTCCAGGCGCGCCGCCCGGGACGGAACCGGGCATTGGGGCCAAATCTCACGTCGCCTGCCTGCGTTATGAATTGCAGCAGCAGGTACGGGTGAGCGAAGAAAGCCCAATGGCGAAGGTTCTCAACACGTATCTTTGCCGGTTCTACGTGCTAGACGATGTGCCCTACCAAGGGAAGCCGGCAATTCTGGAGCATCTGAAGTCCCGCTACCTGGTGTTTTCCTCCAACTTCCATGGCGAATTGGACGACTATTTGAAGGGCATGTGGATCACAATTGAGCCGGAGATCCGATTCATCCTGGATCATTGTGTCGGATTCTCGGAAGTCAGCGATGTGGCGAGCTTCATCGCGTACATCAAGAAATGCCAAGTGAAAACCACATTTTTCTTCAACGGATCGAACGATGATCCCTTGGCGGAGCAGCTAAAAGCGCTCTACTTGAAACAGGAATTTTCAAAGTTCGTATGTGAGAATCAGGGCAGGAATCCGGCGGACTTGCAGCAGGCATTCCGGCAGTTTATCAAGCGGGCTCAACCGGAAAACACCGCGAACCCGACGTGGAAGGCAGGCGCTTATCATTTGGATCGGGTTGTTTCCCAGTAGTAAGGCAGAAGGTTCCACCGGAGAGGTCTTATATGGATACCGTACTGGATCTGGATGATATCCAGGGCAACGTCGTCAAGGCCTACGGGCGTTACGGATACCCCGTCGCGCGGTACTTGTTTTTCGGCATCGTAGCGCCGGAGGCGGGGCGGGATTTTGTTAGGAGCATCCTTCCCCACATCACCACATCGGTACCGTGGCCCGACCTTTCGAAGACTCCGCTCGCCGCCACCAATATCGCGTTTACGTATCAGGGTCTTCGGCATCTGGAAGTCCCTGACGTAACTCTGCACGGATTTCCCGATGAGTTCTCCATGGGAATGAAGGCCCGGCGCGACATCATTGGCGACACGGGTCCGAACCATTTCCATCGCTGGGATCCAATCTGGGACAACCAGGAAGAGAAGATTCAGCACGTCCACATCATCGTGACAATGGATGGCAAGAACGAAGACGCCTTGGAAACGCGTTACCAGTTGATTCGCGGAATCCTGGCGGGCGTCAACGGGCGCAGCAAGGATGGAGGCGTGGTCCAACTCACAGGGCATCGAGGCGCGGGCGGCGACGATCCGCTGTATCAATCGGCGCACGGACTTCTTCCAAAGCCGGCAGAGTTGGGATATCCCGGCGGGAAGGAACACTTCGGCTATAGCGACGGGATCAGCACGAGCTATTTTCAAGGTTGCGGAGAAGATCCGGATCTCGTCATTGGCGGCGGCAAACCGGTAAAGGGCGATCCGAAAACGAAGGAAGGCTGGGCTCCGCTCGAAGCCGGTGAATTCGTTTTCGGGCATCGGGACGAGGCATTTGAATATCCCGAGGCACCGGGGCCGCCGTTGTTTTCGCGGAATGGAACCTTCATGGTGTACCGGAAACTGCACCAGAACGTCGGTTCGTTCAATTCGTATTTGGAGGCGGAAGGCGCCAAATTCCCGGGTGGTATGGAAGCGTTGGCGGCGAAGTTTGCCGGGCGTTGGCGCAACGGCGCGCCGCTGGTGACCTTCGACACCGAGGAAAAAGCAAATCAGTACATCACCCGGCTTGCGGCATTGCAGGTGAAGGTATGGGCCAATCAGGCGACGGAAGTGGAGAAGGCCGAGTTTGCGAAATTGAATCTGCAACTGAAGGCCTACGACTACGACGATGACAAGGATGGCGCCAAGTGCCCTTTCGGCGCTCACATCCGTAGGTCGAATCCGCGCAGTGGTCTACGATTCGGGAATGTCAAGGCATTCGCGGATGAACCGGGGGCGCTCAGCAACCGGCGCCGGATCCTTAGACGAGGCCTTCCGTATGGGCACTCGGAAGATCCCACTCGCGACGACGGCGATCATGGGGTAATCATGATGATCATCAACGCCGATCTGAGCCGGCAGTTTGAGTTCGTCCAACAACAGTGGTTCAATTTCGGAAACGACTTTCACCTGGCCAACGATCAGGATCCGTTGCTCGGCAATCATGGCATCAATGAGAACTGCCGGGGCGAGGGGCGCATGGTGATTGAGGGCGACGCGAAGACCAATAAACCACCCTACTTCTGCAGCCGGATGCCAACCTTGGTGGAGACGCGCGGCGGAGACTACTTTTTCGTCCCTAGCTTGACCTGTCTGCGCATGATCGGGCTGGGCAACATCGATCCGACATAGGATTTCATGCAACTTCAGTTGGCAGCGGAGTATCCGCCCGCGAATGAGCAAGCGCATATCGACAGCCTGATCCGCGAGTTGCGCGCGAAGATGGAGCGGGATTACGCGAAGAACCGGATGCTGCGCGATGCGCACCCGAAAATGCACGGCTGCGTACGAGGCGAGTTTTCGATTGCGCCGGATCTGCCTCCGGAATTGAGCATCGGCGTGTTCAAGCAAAGCCGCACGTATCCCGTGTGGGTTCGCTTCTCCAATCAGAACGGCACGGCATCCGCCGATTCAAAGCCCGACATCCGCGGCGTGGCGATCAAACTGATGGGCGTGGAGGGCAAGAAGCTGACCCCGGACGGGGATCGCGAAATGAATCACGATTTCATCCTAATAAGTGATAGCCGGTTTGTGACGAAGGATGTGGCCCAGTTCGACGGCCTGGTGCGAGGACTGGTCGGCGGAAATCTCAGGATCGCGTGGTTTTTCCTGACGCACCTTCGCGTGTTGCGGAACCTGATGAGTTCCTTGCGTCGTTTCGGGAACCCGTTGTGCATTCGATACTTCAGCGTCGCTCCTTATCTGTTGGGAGAGAGAGCGGCAAAATACTCGCTGACGCCTCGCAACGCGAAGGATCCGCCGGTTCCGGCGAATCCCTCGGACGATTATTTGCGGGAAGCGATGGTGCAGGAACTGAGATCGCGGGACGCCGTGTTTGATTTTGCGGTGCAGTTCCAGACCGATCCGCGCAAGATGCCGATTGAAGATCCGGGCGTAACGTGGGATGAGTCGCTTTCGCCGTTTCGGAACGTCGCCACTCTGACGATTCCGTCACAGGTTTTCGACACGGCGGAACGGCGGGAATTCGGCGATAACTTATCGTTCAACCCCTGGCGCGTATTGCCGGAACACCGCCCTTTGGGAGGAATCAGCCGGGCCCGGCGGCAGGTGTATGAGGCTTTGTCGATCTTCCGTCACGAGCGCAATCAGGCTCCGCGAGTGGAGCCGGCCGTGAGCGACAAGGAGTGGACTGTCATCGCGCCCTGAAAGTCATATGCAAGTGTCCTGCACGGGCTCGCGGCAAACTGAAGGAGAATTCCGCGCCTACCAGAGCCGGACGTAGTCAATCAGCGCGGTTCAGAAGGACCGCCCTACGCCGATTGTCGAGAATTGCGCGGGACGGACACACTGGATCCGGCGGGCTGGAGGTGACGATTGCAAACGGTCCTGAACCCATTGGCGGCCTCGTAATGTTGGTGACGATGGCGGAGTTGCCGCGGCTTTCGCGCTTGGCTCAGGCGATGGCCGGCAACCGGTTCCGGGGTCTCCTTAGCTTTGTGTCCATTCACTTCTGATTGACATCACCAATTGACTCTTTGTATCCCAGCCTCCTCATTCGCCGCTTATGGAACCAAATTCCGCTTGGCCCACTCCAGAGGTCTTACGGACGGATTTCCGAAAGCGAACTGCCCCGCAATTCTGGTGAAGTCTCTGTAACTTATGGTTCAATTGAGTCATCACTAAGTTGTGGCCTGTAATGCAAATAATCCAAAAGTGTAGCCGGTTGGCGGTCGTGCTGGCGGTCTGCGTCTCACACGCCCTTGCCCAAACCCGGCCACTCGTCACCCAATACTGCGTTGGCTGTCACAGCCAAAAAGCAAAAATGGCTGGCATCTCGCTCGAAGGGCTCGACCCGTCCAAACCTGGTGAAAACGCTGCCGTTTGGGAGAAGGTCCTGCGCAAAGTCAATGCTGGACAGATGCCGCCCGCTGGACTTCCCCACCCGACCACCGCCGCCACTGCCGCATTCACCAAATCGCTGGGCGAAGATCTCGACCGGGCCGCTGCCGCGAATCCGAACCCAGGAAACCCCACAATTCACAGGCTGAACCGCGCTGAGTACAGCAACGCCATCCGCGACTTGCTCGCTCTCGACATCAAACCAGGCGCGAAACTCCCCGCTGACGACACAGGCTACGGCTTCGACAATATCGGCGACGTTCTGTCCCTTTCCCCCGTCCTGATTGAACGCTATATGTCCGTCGCCCGCATGGTCAGCCGTATCGCCGTCGGCGATCCCAACGTCAAGCCAGAAGTGAATGAATTCCAGCCGCCAAGGACCGTGGTGAATCCCGCTGCTATCCGTGGGCGGGTCAGCGACGATCTCCCCTTCGACTCCACCGGTGGAATGTCCTTCGACTACCATTTCCCGGTCGACGGCGAGTATGTTTTTAAGATCAAGCTGCCGCTGGGAGCCTTCGGTGAGGGAACACCGCCCGAGTCGAATGCCTTTGAAGTGCGCGTCCCCGTTAAGGCAGGCACCCGCACCGTCGGCGTAACGTTCTTAGCGGAGAGCGCAGCCGCTGAAAATGTGGCCCTGGCCGGACGCCGCGGCGCAGCCGCCCCGCCAGCCCCGGCCCAGTTGATGGCTAAGATGG
>JANYCV010000542.1 GCA_025360145.1 Acidobacteriaceae bacterium | reverse complement strand
CATGGCCCAACGCGCCAAGCAGAAGCTGCCGCAGGATTCAAACGTTGCCGATACGCTCGGGTGGATCTACATCAAGAAGAACCTGAGCGACCCCGCGATTTCCATCTTCAGGGAACTGGTCCGGCTGGAACCGGACCGTTCCACGTTTCACTATCACCTTGCGATGGCGCTCGCTCAAAAGGGCGATAAGCCCGCGGCAAAGAAAGCACTCGAATCCGCCTTGCGCAAGCAACCTGCCAAGGACGAGGAACAGAAGATCCGCGAGTTGCTTCTGAAAGTCAGCTAGTGGCCGTATTGACAGTCCGCAATCAGGCTCAGAGCATGGTGGGGCGGACGCCTTCGTCCGCGCGCGCCCGCCAGGTCGCGCTCTTTGTCCGGCGGTTCCTGTGGCATTGATCGCCTCGTTGATCCGCCGCCATCCGTCGCTCCCGTACATCGTTCCGTTCGGGGTCTTCGTAGCCTTCCTCGGAATCGCGCCGTATCTGACCTCTATCGGGCGCTGGGAATTCCCGTTCCGCATCGTAGTCTTAATTGCCGTGTTGTGGCTTTTCTCTCGCGATGCAATCAGCCTTCGGGTTTCACACGCCGCGGGCAGCGTAGCTCTGGGGCTGGCGGTGTTCGCAATCTGGATCGGACCCGACCTCCTGATCCCCGGTTATCGCGAGCACTGGCTGTTCCAGAACTTCATCACCGGGAAATTGCATAGCTCCATCTCGCGGGATCTGCTGGCCGACCGCATGGTACTGACGCTCCGCTGTTTCCGGGCAATCATCCTCGTTCCCATCGTCGAGGAACTCTTCTGGCGCGCCTGGCTGATGCGCTGGGTGATCTCGCCCGACTTCCAAAAGGTAAAATTAGGCGCCTACACAACCAAGGCCATGTGGATCACCGCGCTGCTGTTCGCCTCCGAGCACGGTCCGTATTGGGAAGTGGGCCTCATCGCCGGTCTGCTCTACAACTGCTGGATGGTCCGCACCAAAAGTCTCGGCGACTGCATTCTGGCGCACGCCGTTACGAACGCGGCCCTGTCGTTCTACGTGCTGCAAACGGGGAAGTGGGAATACTGGCTTTAGAACATTTTCAGGATTACTGTCGAGTCCGCTTGCTGGCGCCCGTCAACGTAACGATTCCGAGCCGCGACCGTTAGGGAACGGAGATTCCAATTCAACGCTGTACGTTAATTCTGAAAATGCTCTAACCGGTTTGCATCGAACGCCGCTCGCGATATAATTCGAACATGGAATTTTCACGCTTGCTGATGGTCCGGCAACATTTTCAGGATCGCGCCCTGAATAACATACCCGATGAAGTCCGGAAACAGTTGAGCTCGGCCGGCTTCGGCCAGCGCCTGAAGCCGGGAAGCCGCGTAGCCATCGGCGTTGGAAGCAGAGGGATACACAATATCGCCACCATCGTTCGTGCCGTGGTGGACTTTTGGAAATCGCAGGGCGTTCACCCATTCCTCTTCCCAGCCATGGGGAGCCACGGCGCGGCAACCGCGGAAGGCCAAGCCGACGTTCTGGCGCACTACGGCATTCACGAGGCGACCATGGGTTGCCCGGTCATCAGCTCTTTGGAAGTGGTATCGCTCGGTTCTACCGGCGACGGCATCGAGGCATTCATGGACAAGAACGCCCTCGAAAGCGACGGCGTAATGCTGATCGGCCGGGTGAAGTGGCACACCGATTTTGCCGGCAAGATCGAAAGCGGCCTGTTCAAGATGATGGCCATCGGGCTGGGCAAGTTCGCCGGCGCCCAACGCTATCACACCTACGCCTACAAGATGGGTCTCGAGAAGGTGATCCGGACGGTGGGGCGGCAGGTGTTGGCATCGGGTAAGATTCTTGGCGGCCTGGCGATCCTGGAAGACGCGAATCACAATACGGCGCAAATTACGGCCGTGCCGGTGGATCGGATGGAGCAGCAGGAAGAAGAGCTGCTCGCGTTGGTGAAGTCCTGGATGGGCAAGATCCCTTGCGATTTGGACATCCTGATTCTGGATGAAATCGGCAAGAACATCAGCGGCGCCGGCATGGATACCAAGGTGGTAAACCGCAGCGTGCAGGGCTTATACAATCCGTGGCCCGATACGCCGCAGATGGAAAGAATCTTCATTCGCGACATCAGCGATCTGAGCTACAACAACGGAGTTGGGCTGGGCATGGCGGATGTGGTGCATGACCGGTTGCTCGCAAAGATCGATTGGAATCCGACACAGATCAACTCGCTGACGGCTTCCACTCCGGCCGCAATCCGATCGCCAATGCACTTCGCCAGCGATCGCGTCTGTCTCGAAAAGATCGCACCCACTGTGGGGAAATTCTCCGGCAAAGACGTGACCATCGGGTGGATCAGGAATTCCATGGAACTTGGCTTACTCGGGCTGACGGAGAACTTGCGGCCGATGATTCAGGCGAACCCGGCGCTGGAGATATTAGGCGAGGCGAAGGATTGGGAGTTTGACGCGGAAGGGGATTTGGGCCGGATTCCAGTTGGGGAAGCCGAACTGCAAACTACCCACTAACATCTTGTCTTAACCAAAAAATGGGTGGCAGGCAAAGGCCGTCCACCCATGAATAGGAGACAACTTACAGCGTTTTCCGGGGGTATCGTTTAGGAGGCAGCGAGGGTGAGCGAGCTGCTGACCTTTGAGAAAATGGTGGTGATCTGCGTTGCGACGCCCGGCATGATTGCTCCGGCAGCCACAGCCACGAAACCTGCCATCAACGCGTATTCGATGAGATCCTGACCGCGTGTATCTTTCCACATTCTTAGATTCCAGACAAGGTTTACAATCTTTTTCATTTTAATCTCCGTGCAACTTGTAGAGGTGAAGTTACTCTCAAAGAGTATCATCGGAAATAGTCTTTAAGAATCAGCACAAGTGCTTAAGCGAACTCGGTAAATTGCCTCAGGGGAAATTTCTCAAAAGGGTGGAGTAGATAGTCCCTGGAGTACGGTAGTACCCCCACCTAACTCCCCCCAAGATGACGAAAAGCTGGCATTACATGGAACGGTCTTGTTACTTCGATTACATTTTCTCCCCTTTGTTCTATGCCTTCGGTAGTAAAGTTTCCGTAGGAAGAGTCAGTCAGGTAACTAATCTTTTCAGGTCTTAAACCCATGATCCGGCAGCACGTCGAATCGACTGCAACCAAGTCATTGCCCATCACCAGCACTCCGACCGGTTTAGGAGACCCCTGAATGGGGCCATTACCCTCCATTCCGACTATTCCGTCTACCACTGCGAACGATTTGGGGCCGAAAACGCGGTGCAGCGCGATGATGGATTCGTTGATGCCGTAGAAATGAAGCTGATTCTTCGGCCAGCCGTAGACGTTTCCCGGAACGATCCCAAAAAAGTTCTTCATCGAGAGTGTCGCACCGGCCCAGTGGTGAGTTTTCATCTTCGCCAGCGATACGATGAGGTCAGCGCGCAGTACGCTATTAGGGAAGAACATATCATCGCCATCGATAACCGACTTCACCAATCCCACGTCGTCGCGGTTCAGATCGGTAAAACGGCGGTCGAAATTGGGGATAATCGAACGATAACCGGCCTGTTCCGCCAGATCCCAGGTGTCCCGCCGGTGCCCAGGCCCCTCGCCGATCAGAACTTCGGCCGCACCCATCCGCTCGAACACTTCCACGGCCGCTGCGACCACTCGCGCGTCGGTGTTGATGCAGGTGGCGGCATCGAACTCTACCAGATTCGGCTTCAGCAACACCCGCTTGCCTCGCACGTCGAGACCGCACTCGGCAATACCACGCGCCATCTGCCCGGTGAGGCTGGCTTCGTAGTTCGCGGCCTTCACCACCGCGACCGCCGAGGGCCGTGACGTCACCGCACGCGGTTTCTCGGTGCGAGTGGCCGCGTAGATCCCTGCCGCACCGATCGCGGTAAACGGAATCAAGTCGCGCCGTTTGATCATGATACGATGCCTTTCGTCTTCAGAAAGTCGTGCCCGCCGTCTGGTTCGCCCAGACATTGCAGCGCCGCTACCAGAACGTCGTGAGAAGGTATGGCGGAAGAGGGTTCGGCTGGACCCGAAACGGATATGCCGAAGTTTCTGAGCGCAATGCTCAACCACGCCTTCGCGAGCGGAGATTGCGTTTCCCGCCAATATTTTTCGGCGATGGCAAGACTCGGTTTCAGTTCCGCGGCGGGCCGGTTTTGCAGGCCCAGTAACGCGATCCCCGTCGTCTCCGGATACGACGGCAGGACGGCGCTCCAAACCCGGCTGTTTCCGTAGTTCCAGCCGCCGTCGTCACACCGCCGGTTCATCAGCATCCGTTCCGCGGCGCCGACGCGGGCCCGGATGCCCAACAAACTGGCCGATTCACCCGGCAGTCCCGCAGCGTGCTTCAGCGCCACCACCGAATGGACCGTCGGCTCCCACCGTGCTCAACACGCGCGCCAGTCCCCGGTCGAATGCCTTGTCGCGAACGCTCCGGGCGATGTAAACCGTGAGGCAGAGGGCCGATGTCCAGTTCGCGTCCGGAACATCGGCCGCCATCCGCCATCCTCCGCTGGGTAATGCCCAGGATTGAATCAGTGCGAAGCTCTTCGCCGCGGATGTATCTCCGTGTAATGCAAGGGTTGCGTACAGCGTCGGCTCCAGCCAGGATCGCTTGCCGGGAAAGTATCCCCAACCGCCATCGGCATTCTGCGTTTGCCGCAGAAAGTCGCGCCGGGATGACAAGGCAGACCCGCTCATAATCGGTCCATCGGCAAAACACAACCGACTCTTTAGTGCAACACAGTCCGGGCGACGCGCTCAAGGATCTCAGTGGCCTGGTCCAACTGTTCCGCCGTATGCGTGGCAGTGACAATGGTGCGGATTCGCGCCTTCCCTTCGGCAACCGTAGGGAAGCCGATGCCCGTCGCCAGTAATCCTTCTTCGAACAGCGCACGGGAAAAGGCGAACGCCGTCTTCGCCTGTCCCACCATGATCGGAATGATCGGCGTTTCGCTCGCTCCGGTGTCGAAGCCCGCCGCTTTGAGGGACGCACGAAAGTACTCCGTGTTCTTCCACAGATCCCGCATCCTTTCGGGTTCCTGTTCCAGAATGTCGAACGCTGCAATACAGGACGCCGCTACCGATGGCGGGTGTGAAGTGGAGAACAGGAACGGCCGCGCGCGGTGATACAGAAAATCGATCAAATCGCGGCTGCCGCAGACATAGCCGCCCAAAACACCGATGGCCTTCGACAGCGTCCCCACCTGAATTTGGACGCGCCCATCGAGCCCAAAGTGATCGACGGTACCGCGCCCGGCGCGGCCCAAAACTCCCGAAGAATGGGCGTCGTCCACCATCATGATCGCGCCATATTTCTCTGCCAATTCCACCAGCGCGGGCAGGGGAGCAATGTCGCCTTCCATCGAAAATACGCCGTCGGTGATCAGCAGCTTGTGTCCGGGAACTCCCGCTAGCGCGGCGAGCTTCGCCTCCGCCATCTCCATATCGCGATGCGGGAAGACGTGAATCTTCGCCCTCGACAGCCGGCAGCCGTCGATGATACTGGCGTGGTTCAATGCGTCGGAAATGATGTGATCTTCCGGTGTGAGGATCGCTGACACCGTTCCCGCATTTGCCGCGAATCCGGACTGAAAAACCACGCACGCTTCCACATTCTTAAACGCCGCAATCTTGCGCTCCAGTTCCAGGTGCAAGTCCATTGTGCCGGAGATAGTCCGCACCGCGCCCGACCCAGCGCCGTACTTTCGCGTCGCCTCAATGGCCGCTTCTATCAGCTTGGGATGGGTGGTCAAGCCAAGATAGTTGTTCGAAGCGAGGTTGATTACCTCCCGCCCGTCGAATCGCGAAACCGGAGCGCAGGCGGATTGCAGCTTCCTCAGCCGTTGGAAGGTTCCGGCCTCCCGCCACGAATCCAGTTGATCGGCCAGGAAGCCTAGCGGGTTCGTTTTGCTCATGCAGGTAATTCCTTAGAGAACCGGGCCGATCTTCCAGGGAACAAATTCCTTATGGCCCAAACGTTCGGCGCACGTACGCTCCCCGGAGGCCACCTTCAGCACGAAGTCGAAGATCTCTTTGCCAACCTCTGGAACCGCGGCATCGCCGTCCGCGATCCGGCCCGCGTTGATGTCCATGTTGTCCGACATGCGCCGGTACATGACGCTGTTGCTGGCGATTTTGATCACCGGGACGTTCGGGAATCCAATGGCGCTGCCGCGCCCGGTTGTAAACGCGATCAGGTTGCAGCCGCCCGCTGCCAGACCGGTCAGCGAAGGCGGATCGTAGCCCGGAGTGTTCATGAAGACGAACCCCGGCGTTCCGATGCGCTCGGCGTAATCGAGGGCGTCCGTCAGCGTGGAAGTTCCCGCTTTCGCCACCGCGCCCAGGGACTTCTCCAGAATGTTGGTCAACCCGCCTTCCTTGTTTCCGGGCGATGGGTTGTCGTCGAAACTGCCGCCGAACTGCCGCAGGTACGCTTTATATCCGGCAACGAAACTGAGCAACCGCTCGGCAACCTGCCGGTTCCTGGAGCGCTTGACGAGAAGGTGCTCGGCGCCAAAAATTTCCGTAGTCTCGGCCAGCACGGACGTCGCTCCGATTTCGGCGAGAAGATCCGAGCACACACCCAGCGCGGGATTCGCTGTGATGCCGGAAAACGAATCGGACCCGCCGCAATTCAACCCAAGCACGATCTTCGACGCCGAGATCGGTGTGCGCCGCTCTTCCGCAGCTAGTTCAATCATCTTTTTAATCTCTGCGCGCGCCGCCTCTACGGTGCTGCGCGTGCCGCCGGAGCCTTGTAGCGTCATCCCTTTCAACCGGCCGGATCGCGGTGCGTTGGGTCCAAGGTAGTGGTCGATCTGGTTTACTTCGCAGCCCAGTCCAAGGATGATGGCGCTTGAAACATTCGGATGATCCAGCACTCCGGCCAGCGTTCGGCGAAGCTGGTCGGTATCGGGTCCAATCGCCATGCCGCAGCCTTCGCCGTGCGGGAATGCGATGATGCCGTCGATGCTGTCCGGCAGCGCATCGCCTTCAAAACTGGCGGCGATCAACTCGGCAGTGTGCGCGGCGCAATTGCTGGCGGCCACCACCGCGATGTAGTTCCGCGTGCCCGCGCGCCCGTCTTCGCGCTGAAAACCGAGGAAGGTGGGAATGAAATCCGGCAGCTTCGGCCACGGCGTCTCCGTGGTGGGGAACTCGTAGGCGAACGACAGTTCCTCAAAGCCGACGTTGTGAACGTGAACGTGGTTGCCGGGATCGATCGCGGTCTTGGCCCGCCCCATCACCTGTCCGTAGCGAATCACAATCTCGTTGGGACCGATCTTGCGCAGCGCCACTTTGTGGCCGGCCGGCACATAGTCCAGCGCCACCACTTCAGCTCCATCGGCGAATTTTAATTTCGTACCTGGAGCGAGCGGCACGCGGGCAACCGCGATGTTGTCGCTGGGGTGCAAATGGATAGCGGAATTTTCCGCGGTGGGCAGTTTGGCGATCTCAACTAGTTCCATGGTGATATCTATAGTTTATCGAAGCAGCACGGTCTCTGTGGTCTGTTCTCCCACATGCACGTGCATCCTGGTCCCGCTGGGGTGTATCCAAAGTCCTTCGCCGGGGCGAGAAGGGATCTGCGACGGATTCGAGATCACGACGAATTTCCCCTCCTCGACTCCTTTCAGCAATTTCCCGATGTGGATATGCGCATGGCACTGAGTGCGCACTTGCGCGCCGTTATAGGCCACGCCCCATTCCGGTCCCCAGAGCTCTTTCGCTTTGCCGATGGCCGCGGTCCAAAGCGCGGCTCGGCCGGCGGCACCGATGTCGTTCAACTCGTGGTTGCCTCCAACGTGGGCGCGGGGCAGCGCCAACCAGCGGTTCGGTTTCCGTGGATTGGCGTCCTTCAGAAAGAAAATCTTCTTGTCCACGGGTTGCGCTTCGGCTTCCCTGCACAATCCGCACTGCCGGACTGCCATGGAAGCCGGGTTGCCGGCATCGCAGGCGCAGTCGGTTGGCGCAGCAATCACCGTTGCGGCCATCAAAAGCACCGCAAGAAGCCTTAACCTGTCCATTTCGGCCATTATACTTGATACGTGTCTCACCCCCTTCGGAAGTACGCCTGGGCGATCCCCGCTTTGTTCTTGCTGTACTTTTTTGGCATAGACCACGTAGGGCTGCTGGGGCCGGATGAACCTCGCTACGCCTCAATCGGCCGCGAAATGGCGCGCTCGGGCGATTGGGTGACGCCGCGCCTGGACGGGGAAGCATGGTTCGAAAAACCGGCGCTGCTTTACTGGATGACGGCTGCGGCTTACAAAGCGGGCTTCGACGACGATTTGGCGCCGCGTGTTCCGGTGGCCGCGCTGAGTGCCGCGTTCCTGATTTTCTTCTTCTGGATCGTGCGGTCTGAATTCGACGAGGACACCGCGGCGTACTCATCTATAATTCTGGCCACCTGCGCGGGCTGGTTGGCATACGGCCAGATTTGCGTTCCGGACTTACCGCTGGCGGCCACATTCTCGGCAGCGATGCTGCTTTGTCTGCGTCCCGGAATCCGGCGCGCGGCGTTTGCGGGCGTCTGTCTCGGGCTTGCCGTACTGGCCAAAGCACTGGTGCCGCTAGTGCTGGCTGCGCCATTGTTGTGGAAACGGCGCTTCCGCGAGTTGCTGACAATTTCCGCCGCCTGTGTGGTTGTGGCCGCGCCTTGGTACGTCCTCTGTACGATGCGGAATGGACCGCCGTTCTGGCAGGACTTGATTGTGAAGCAGCATTTTACACGATTCACATCGGACGCGTTGGCCCATGGGCAGCCGTTCTGGTATTACGCGCCGGTGTTGCTGGGCGCATTATTTCCCTGGACTCCGCTAATTATTCCGGTTTTCCGCCGCGAAGTAATCACTGATTCCCGACAATTATTTCTGCTGTTGTGGGCCGCGCTCGGGTTCCTGTTCTTCTCGTTTTCGCCAAACAAACTGCCCGGATATATGCTTCCCATCCTGCCGGCGATTGCATTGTTGATGGGCATCCAATTGGCGCGGATGAAGAACGCGCGAATCTATTTGATGGCGGTGGCGCTGCTGATGGTGATGATTCCGGTGGTAGGTGAGATCCTTCCCAGGGCCTTGCTGGTAGGGCTGCGGAGCGTCAAGGTGTCTTACTCCCTATACTGGGCGCCGCTTGCGGTGGTGGTCGCGATTGGCGTGAAGCAACTGGAACAGGCAGGCCGCCGGCGCTATGCGATTGCGCTGCTGGGCACGGTGTTGCTGCTGGGCGTGGTGTTCTTTAAGACATGGGTGTACCCGCGGCTGGAATCCACTTATTCGGCGCGCTACGTTTGGCGAAAAATGGAACACCGGAAATATGAAACGTGTATCGAAGACATCAGCCGCAACTGGATTTACGGGTTGAATTTCTATTCC
>JANYCV010000420.1 GCA_025360145.1 Acidobacteriaceae bacterium | reverse complement strand
CTCTGCTTCGTGAAATCGATGCACACCGAGGCCATCAATCACGATCCCGCCATCACGTTCTTCCAGACCGGCTTCCAGATCGCGGGCCGCCCCAGCATCGGCGCGTGGCTCTCCTACGGACTCGGCAGTGAGAATAAGGATCTGCCGGGCTTCGTCGTGATGGTGTCCCAAGGAACCGGCAATTTAGCGGACCAGCCTCTCTACGATCGTCTCTGGGGCAGCGGATTTCTGCCGTCGAAATACCAGGGCGTGAAGTTCCGTTCCATGGGTGACCCGGTGCTGTTTCTCTCCGATCCTCCGGGCGTCGCCAAATCCAGCAGAGCCAGATTCATTGACGATCTAGGCAAGCTGAACCAACTGGAGTACGAAGAATTCGGCGATCCCGAAACCACCGCGCGTATCGCGCAGTACGAAATGGCGTACCGGATGCAGACCTCGGTTCCGGAACTGACCGACATTTCAAAGGAGCCGGCCCGCACCTTTGAACTCTACGGACCAGACTCCCGCAAGCCCGGAACATACGCCGCAAACTGTCTGCTGGCGAGGCGTCTCTCGGAACGTGGAGTCCGATTTATCCAGCTCTTCCATCGAGGTTGGGATCAGCACAATCATCTGCCAAAGCAAATCGCCGGCCAATGCCAGGATACCGACCAAGCCTCAGCCGCCCTTGTGCAAGACCTGAAGGAGCGAGGCTTGCTGGACGAAACGCTGGTAGTCTGGGGCGGGGAATTCGGCCGCACCGTGTACTGCCAGGGCAAACTGACTGCCGACGATTATGGCCGCGATCATCACCCGAGATGCTTCACCATCTGGATGGCCGGCGGCGGCATCAAGCCGGGCATCACCTATGGCGCAACCGACGATTACTGCTACAACATCACCGAGAATCCGGTGGATGTCCACGATCTGCAGGCGACGATTCTTCACTGCCTGGGCATCGATCACACAAAGCTAACGTTCAAGTTCCAGGGCCGACACTTCCGGCTCACGGATGTGCACGGAAAAGTAGTAAAGGGCGTGCTGGCGTAAGCGGGTGGCTGCATCGCCAATCGAGCAATCGCTCTACGGTCTCTAACCCGCGTCACTTCGCCGGGATGTATCAAACCCATGATGGATCGGCACGCTTCCACGTGCGGCAACAGATCCTTAAGGCGGTTCGATTTTGCCCGGACAATTAGAATTGCGATGCGGCGGCCAGCCAAATTCTGTTGGTATTGCAGGCCTCCATTCTTCTGGCCGGCGAGGCCCGCTTCTGGGACGGTCTGGCAATCATAGCCGGCGAGTGCGGTTTTCAGCTTGCGCGGAATGCACTCGTCCAGCAGAACCCTCATCCCAATTGATTGACCAGCAGAGACTTCGCAAATTCGAGCGCCGCAACCGCAGCGTCCTTCGAGACCGTCGGGAAATCGTCCAGAAACTCGTCAAGCGTCTCTCCGCCCTCAAGGTAGTCCAGCAATGCCTGAAACGGGACGCGCGTGCCTCGAAAAACCGGAGTCCCTCCCAGGATGTCCTGATCCTTGACGATGATGTCGTCTAATTGCATGCTGGGATTCCTTTTCTTGCGCCCAAGCCCATTCTATCGCAGCAATCCAGGGCGCAAACCAATCGCAGGCGACGGTGGCGTCAGGGGTTGATCGGCGGCACCCCGTCAACTTCCGAGTACGCCGTCATCGTCGAGAATTGACGATTTACTCAAGCTCGGCCCACATCCTTGGCTTTGCGGTTGGCTATCAGTTTGGATTGTAGTGGGCTCCCGTCACAACCACGTGCCCGCGATCGAGTTTGAATGTCACCTCAACAATACCCGGCCTGCAACATAGGCCATCTCCATCGTTCCAAACCTGCAATTTGAACCTCATCAATGTTAGAGTTTTGGGGCTGTTTGAATCGCCTCCGCCCCAAAGCATGACGCCCTTAGGAAGGACGGCCCGGCCAGCAGCCAAAATGGGCGCAAAGTCGACGAGGGTCGGGCCGATCTGGTCAAACGAATAGTAATCGTCTACGTACATCCCCTTGTTGCCGCCCGCGAAGTATCGCGAGTTCAGCAGGAGTTCTGTGCCCAATTGGGTGATGACGGAGGGCAACGCCCGTGCGTCTACCTGAGTCGGCTCGCAATGAAGGATCTCCCGGTAAACGTTGGGTGCTGTTTTTATCAAAATCGATTTCCAGTCGACGGCCCCATCGCTCTCGAAGCGATAGAACACATCGTAGATGGTCAAACCCTTGATCGTACCGACGAGGCGGACTTCAGCTTTTGGCTCTTTCGCAGCCATGGCTGCCGACAGCTTTTTCTGTGGGGTGCACAGATAGCAAAAGTCTCCACTCTCGTCGAGTAGGGCCGGATAGCGAGTGAAATACGCGAGCGGATGGGGGGTGGGAGTATCGAACCATCCTCCTTTCGGGGTCATGACATGCCGCTTCCATGGCCCGGGCTGATCTCTATCTATTTGCGGCTGGGCGACCAGAGGCAGAGCCAACATCAGAGTCGCTATGATGTACAGGCTTCCTTTGTACAGCTCTGCGGAGACGTTACTTACTATGCGCCATCGCAGGACGGTTTTTGTCCTCCTACGCTGATTATCTGAAAGTTTGCAGTGCGGGAAATCGCTTCCGATTCCTATAATAGGGACTTCAGCCCCAAACTTAGATCCCGGGCTATGCACTGCCCGGCCACTGCCGAAAAGCATCCGACCCTCCTATTCGATTCGGCGATGAAGTCCCTAACATAATACTGCTCGAACTAATACCTGACGGCCGCCTGGGCACTTAACTGAACGGCATTGCCCTCTAAGCCCGCAGCTTCTTAGCCAACCCAATATCCCCATGCACATCAGTCAGCCGGAAATCCCGCCCCTGAAATCCATATGTCAGCCGCGTATGGTCCATCCCCAGCAAGTGCAGCATTGACGCATGAAGGTCATGCACGTGAACCGGATCGCTAACCGCCCGAAGCCCAATCTCATCGGTCGCGCCGATCACCTTGCCGCCCTTCACGCCGCCTCCCGCCATCCAGATCGAAAAGCCGTAAGGATTGTGATCGCGGCCATTCGCGCCCCCACCCATATTCATGTTTCCATCGGTCACCGGCGTCCGGCCAAACTCGCCGCCCCAAACCACCAGCGTGCTGTCCAGCAACCCTCGCGACTTTAAATCAGTCAGCAGCGCCGCAATCGGTTTATCGGTCTTTGCCGCCATCGTCACGTGGTTCTTATCGCACTCTTTAT
Organism: Acidobacteriaceae bacterium; assembly: GCA_025360145.1. Lineage (GTDB taxonomy): Bacteria > Acidobacteriota > Terriglobia > Bryobacterales > Bryobacteraceae > JANXXV01. The sequence goes on along the minus strand of JANYCV010000420.1, from coordinate 1,470 downwards.
GTCCGTCCCAATCGCCTTCAGCCCCCGTCCCGCCAGACCAGATCTGCACAAACCGGACTCCGCGCTCCACCAATCGGCGCGCCATCAGGCACTTGCCGCCGAAGCCCGAAGTAACCGCATCGCCCATCCCGTAAAGTTTCCGCGTGGCTTCCGTCTCCTTGGAAAGGTCCGCCAATTCCGGAGCCGCAATCTGCATCCGGAACGCCAGCTCATACGATGCAAGCCGCGCCTCTAAGGACGAATCGCCGGCACTCTTTTCGATGTGCCGTTCATTAAACCAGCCCAGCGTATCCAGCATGTCCCGCTGATCGTGTGGCGACATGCCCGCGGGTGCCTTCAGATTCAAGATCGGCGAGGGGCCATCGCGCAGGGAAGTCCCTTGATAGGCCGCGGGCAGAAACCCCGAGTTGTAAACAGACGGCCCACTCTTGATTCCGCCATCCAACATCACCACAAATGCCGGCAAATTATCGCACTCACTGCCAAGCCCATAAACCGTCCACGATCCCACGCTCGGCCTGCCCAGCCGCGGCCAACCGTTATTCATCCAGTTCAGCGCCGCCGTATGCGTGAAGCCATCGTGATACATCGAACGGATCACCGCAATGTCGTCGATACATCCGGCGACGTTCGGAAAAATATCAGAGACCTCGGTGCCCGACTGGCCGTATTTCTTGAACGTCCGCCGGCAACCCATCACCGTCTGTTGGTCAAATTTGGAGAACTGCAACTGCACACTGCCGAAACTGGCCGGAACGTGTTTGCCGTCCAGTTGATTCAACACCGGCTTCGGATCGAACGTCTCCAGATGCGACGGCCCGCCATGCATGAATAGAAAGATCACATTCTTCGCCGTCGCCGGAAAGTGTGGTTTCCTCGCGACGAGCGGATTCGTCACCGCCGCCGCAGCCAGAGCGGGGAAGCCAAGCGCCGATTGGAAAAGCTGTCTGCGGGAGAACTCAATTGACATAGACAAACTCACTCATGTTAAACAACAGCAAACACAGCCGCTGCAGCTTCTGATTATTGCGCGCAAGATATTCCTGCGCCCGGGCCCGTTCCGCGGCTTCCGGAGATCGCGCCAGCGCAATGCGCCAAGCCTCTCCAATAGGATCGGGGGATGTCGCAATTCGCGCTGCAAACCGCTCGGCCTGGCGCGCCATCCACTCGCTGTTCATTAGCGTCAAAGCCTGCGGCGCTACCGTGGATGCCTCCCGCCGCGGACAACTCTCGCTGGTATCGGGCGCATCGAATGTATCCAGCATCGGCAGCCGGAACGATCGCTTCACAAACAGGTACACACTGCGCCGGTCATGCTCGGCTGCATCTGAGGTCACTGGCCACATCGAAAGATCGCGCATGGCCTCACGCTCATCGGAGGACAAAGCCGCCACCACCGGTGTTCCGTACATCTTGGCGTTTAAAGTGCCGGACACAGCCAGTACGCTGTCGCGAATCGCTTCCGCGTCC
>JANYCV010000404.1 GCA_025360145.1 Acidobacteriaceae bacterium | reverse complement strand
GTGCCCCACCACTTGCCGTGCTTAGCGGCGGCGGCGGCAACGCGATCAAACGCCGCCTGCATCAGGGGATGGTCGAAATCGAGCGGTACTCCGTAACTTAAACTCAGATCGCCCGGGCCGACGAAGAGCAGATCGTAACCTGGCACCGCGGCGATCTCATCAATGGCTTCCACGGCTTCCTTGTCCTCAATCTGGAGCGCGACGAAAACCTCTCGATTGGCGTGTTCCAGATGGAGTTTTGTGTCGGCCAAGCCGAAGTCCGCATCGGCTCCAACGCCGTCCAGCCCTCTCTTTCCAATGGGCGGAAAACGAGTCCACTCTACCCACTGGCGCGCTTCCGCTGCACTGCGGCAGTGAGGAATCATCAAGCCGTTCGCTCCAAACTCAAGAGCTTGCATCGGGCTGTGATACCCGGTCTTACAGATGCGAACCATCAGGTCCATGCCGGTGGCGCGGCAGGCGAGCGAGAGGGGGTCGATCTTATCGACACTGTAGGAGCGGTGTTCCATGTCGAACCAGATCACGTCGTAACCGATACGGCCGACCACCTCGGTAAGCCAGGGTTCCGCTACGCGGCCGATGCCCGCAACCTTCACAAAACCACCGGCGCGCAGTTTGGCAAGCACTCTGCTGGGAGTCATAATATTTACCTAGCATAGACGGTGGCGGCACGGAACGCCGCATGTGCCGGGCCACCTAGTCCAACACGCTGGATATGCGTCCGCGGAGGGCAGACGTTTTTATCCCCTTTGATGATATTCTTTGCGTGTTCAGGGAGAACTGCATGAATCGAAGGTTAGTATGCTTCACGTTTCTGGTCTATGCCGCTGCCATAGCCCAAACCAATAAAGCCACCATTACGGGTCTGGTGAATGATTCGTCAGGAGCCGCAATTCCGGGCGTCAAAATCGTAGCGACGAATACCGCAACCAATCTCTCCAGCGAAACGTCGTCGGGAGCTTCCGGCGCCTATTCGATTCCCGCGTTGAATCCGGGCGAGTACCGGATTGAGGCGGCAATCGCCGGTTTCAAGAAGTCCGTGCTGAGCAGTGTAATGTTACAGGTGAATCAACAAGCTCGAATCGATCTGATACTTGAGGTAGGCCAGGTGACCGAAAGTGTCGACGTGCACGCCACAACCCCGGCGATGGAAACAGAGAGCCCTAATATCGGAGGAGTGATTACGCAAGCGCGCATTGAGGCGCTTCCATTGAACGGCCGCAATTTCATGGAGCTGACAACACTCACGGCCGGGATCACGGAAGGAGTGAGCAGCAACGCAAAGAACGTTTTGAGCAAGGGCTTCGCGCCTTCAGCGGCGGGAATGCCGGCCACTGAGAACAGTTACCAGTTGGATGGAATCGATAACAAAGAGCCGGTATACCATTCGTTCAACATCGCGCCGTCCGTGGATGCGATCGGCGAGTTCAAGATCCAGGTGGGACAGTATTCAGCCGAATTCGGTTCCGGTGGCGGAGCGGTAATTAACGTGGTAACGAAGTCAGGAACGAATGAGTTGCATGGAACCTTGTTCGAATTCTTGCGCAACGACAAGCTGGATGCGCGGAACTTCTTTTCCGCCAAGAAGCCGCCACTGCGCCAGAATCAGTTTGGCGCTTACGCGGGCGGGCCCGTAATCAAGAACCGGACATTTGTTTTTGGCGGCTACGAGGGATCGCGCGAACGCCGCGGCATCACGCTTAGCCAGACAGTTCCCACAGCAGACCAGCGCACCGGCAATCTCTCCTCATTCAACAAAACGATTCGCGATCCGCTCAACGCCGGCGCGCCGTTCCCCGGTGGAGTGATTCCTACGAACCGTCTGGACCCAATCTCGCAGAACATCTTAAAGTTCTATCCGCTGCCAAATGGCGTGGTTGTAGGCGCCAGCAACTACGGTGTTTCCCCTTCCAGATTGGTAGATCAAAATAACTGGCTGCTGCGAGCCGATCACAGGCTCACGGACAATAACGACCTGATGGGCCGGTATGCACGCCAGTCGTTCGACCGGTACACGCCAGGCGCATTTTTAGATGCAGGAGGACTGAACGTCCCGCAGACCTTTGAGAACTCCGGTATCGGACTCACCACCAGAGTGACTCCCACGCTGATTAGCGAATTCCGCTTCGGCTTCAGCCGGTTGATCAGCACCAGCGTCGGGCAGAACTTCTATAAGCCGGTGATGAAGCAACTGGGGCTGAATTTCCAAGGACAGGTGAACGCCGATCAGCTCAATGGGTACCCGGAAAGCATTGTTCTTTCCGGCACGTCCATCTCCACCTATAGCGAAGGACTTCCGCGAATTCAGAAGTCGAGCGTGTTCCAATTCAATGAAGGTATAACATGGGCTCGAAATAGCCACACATTCAAGTTTGGAGCCGACGTGCGGCGTTCCCGCGCACACGAGTTGCTGGCGAACTACGTGCGCCGCTCCTATACGTTTAGCGGTCAATATAGCGGTGACGGCTTTGGCGACTTTCTATTAGGCTTCCCCAGCGCGGCGAATGCGGGCCTCGATTTGAGCCCCCAGTTCGACTACGGCGATTGGAAGCTGGGCTTCTATGCGGCAGACGATTGGAAGATCTCCGCAAAGCTGACACTCAATCTTGGGCTGCGCTATGAGTATGTAACGCCCGCCAGAGAAGACGGCGGCTACACGCCGATGTTCGATACGGCGATCGGTGGATTGCGCTTCCCGAAACAAAATAGGACTGCGAACAATTTCTATACCAAGCTGCGTCCCGATCTTCCTTGGGGATTCCTGGACCGCGAGACGCTATTCAAACCGGACAGGAATAACCTGGCGCCGCGATTTGGATTTGCGTACAAGCCGTTCGGCAACACGAACACGGTGATTCGCGGCGGCTATGGATGGTTTTACTCGCAAACCGTTGGTCTGAATATTGCGAACAATGCATTCAGTTCGCCTCCAGGCTCGCAGCTTGTATCGCTTACAGGAAACACCACGACGCCGGATCTCCGTTATTCCGGAAAGATCGGACTATCTCCGGAGGACTATTTCAAGAGCCTCACCTATGGGGTGATTACCGGGTCGGAATCCACATTGCTGAATGGCTATACGCAGCAGTGGAGTTTGAGCCTTGGGCATGAATTCGGAAAGGGCTTCACTCTGGAAACTCAATACCTGGGATCGAAAGGCACGCATCTGGAAACCTTCCGGGATGTCAATAGCACGAACACCCCGAAGCCGGGCGCACTGGCGAATAACGTTCCGTTTCCGCAGTGGGGACGGTTGCTTGGCTTCGTTTCCGGCGCAACGTCGAACTACAACGCTTTGCTGATCACCGCGGAGAAACGTTTCGGCGAGGGCCTGGCGTTCAAATCGTCCTACACATGGGCGAAAGTGTTGGGTGGCGGCGGCGGACGGCAAAGCGGCGGGGCAAATGGGAATTCGCAGAACCCGCAAAACTTGTCGGTCGAGAACGGAAGAAGCTCTGATGATATGCGGCACCGGGTATCGGTCAACTACGTTTATGAGCTGCCATTCGGGCCTGGAAAGCGCTTCGCAGGTGGTACGCAAGGCATCGCTGGAAAGCTGGCTGGAGGGTGGAAGTTAAGCGGGGTAACGTCGGTTCGCACTGGTTTGCCCCTGAATCCCGGGGTTAATAATGCCAATTGCAATTCGGCATTCCAGCAGACCTGCCGGGCCGACCTGCTGGGTGCGAATTTCGGTTTACTGGGGGGCAGTGGCGTAAATACTCCCCGATGGAGCCGCGCCGCATTCGACTATCCGCTGAACACTGCCGCGCACGCCGCGCAACCGCCCCGTTTCGGCACGGCCGGTCCGAATATTCTAGACGGAAACATCATCAACAATTGGGATCTCTCGATTATGAAGTCGACCAAACTGGCCGAGCGTAAATCGCTGGAGTTCCGGTTCGAGATGTTCAACGTGTGGAATCATGCGAGCTTCGGAAACCCGAACGCGAGCGTGGACAACGCACAATTCGGCAGAACCACCTCAACCGCGACTGACCCGCGAGATATTCAGATCGCGTTGAAATTTTACTTTTAGCTGTTTCGCTAAAGCTGTAACCGGACCCCGTCAAGAAACCGTGATCAGCCAGAAGTAAAATGGGAGGTTGCCGGTGAAATCGCTTTGCCTTCTGCTGATCCTCGCTTTATGCGTGCCGTGCGCCGAAGATGCGCGCACCATGGCAGACAGGGCTATCGCGCTATTGCAAGCGGGCAAGACCACCGAGGCGATCGAATTATTCGAGAAAGCCCTTGCCGCAAATCCGCAATCCGCGGACGCGCGGTTTAACCTGGCGCTGGCCTACTTCCATAACCGGCAGTTCGGCGATAGTATCCGCGTACTCACTGTTTCAAAGCGGCTGCGTGCGGAAGACTTCGCGCTGGCGGGCGCCAGCTATCGGGCAATGGGAAACTTTGACACCGCCGCAACAAACATGCGTCGCGCGGTCGAGAGGCAGCCCGGCAATTTCGATTTCGCCTACGATCTGGCGCTCACGCTGATTGACGCAGGCAAAGCCGCGGAAGCCATCCGTTTGCTGGAGAGCGTAGCAGCCAGACCGCAAGCCACCGCGAAAGTTTTCAGCGCATTGGGCATGGCTTCCTACATGAACGGAAATCTGGCGCGCGCTGAACACGCTTACGCCAAGGCAATTCAGATGGAGCCCGGTGCGGCTGACCTGCATGCTTCGCTCGGCGACGTTTGGTATGGATCTGGACATTTCCAAAAGGCTGCCGCGGAGTATGGCGCGGCAACCCGTCTCGATCCGGCTAATCCCGGCTATCACAACAAAGCCGGCCGCAATCTGTTACGGCTAGACCAGACAATATCGGCGGCCGCGGAGTTTGAGAACGCCCTTGGAGTTGATCCTCATCACGCCGATTCGTTATTCAATTTAGGTAAACTCGCGAGCGGTGCGGGCAATGCACAGCAAGCCGTGTCTCTGCTGGAGCGGGCCGTGGCTTCAGACCCGAACAATGCCGAAGCCCAATATCAGTTGAGTCTTGGGTATCAGCGATTGGGCGATCTGGACAAAGCCGCCGATACCATGCAGCGCTTCCGGGAATTGAAAAGCAAACACTGATTGCGGCGCCGGGGTCCAACATCCTGGACTAGTTGAGCGATTCGTACCGCGTCCGGTATCGAACGAGGATACACTGAACGGACAACGGCAACAATAAACATGAATCGATTGAACACTTTTATTTGCGCACTACTTTTCAGTGGCTTGGGCTTCGCTGATTCAGCATCCAGGAAGCCGGCCACGGTTATCGAAGGTGCGGGATATTTTCCAGTAATGATCAAACTGAAGAATGGCGACGCGCTCAGCGTGTTCCGCGCCGGGGCGCCCCACGTAGGCGTGAAGGGGCGGCTCGATCTGGTGCGGAGCAAAGACGGCGGAAAGTCCTGGTCCGCGCCGTGGACTGCGGTGGACGGAGAGTTCGACGATCGAAATCCAGCGCTGGGTCAACTGAAGGACGGCACCATTCTGCTGGCGTACTCGATTGCCAGCAACTACGATGCGACCGGCCTGAAGTTCGCCGGCGGCCGCAAAGACCGCGTGTTCGACGGCGTGTACCTGATGCGTTCGAAAGACAACGGCAACACGTGGACGAAGCCCGCACGGAGCGAACCGATACACAAGTTCTATGAAGGCCGAGGCGTGGTATCGCCTTACGGAAAGATTGTTCAAATGAAGGACGGAACGGTGCTGATGGCCGTCTACTTTGAGTTCTGGGTGGACATGGCGCATGAGAGTTATCTTTTCCAATCGCACGATGGCGGCCTGACGTGGGGCGAGCCGTCGCTGATGGGCAGGCACTTCAACGAAACCGGAATCACGGTGCTGCCGAACGGCGACATTCTTGCCGCGTTGCGTTCGGAGAAGGGCGCTCACCTGGCAATCACTCGATCTACCGATAAGGGAAAGACATGGAGCACCCCCGAACAGTTGACCGCCGATATGGAGCATCCGGCCGATCTCATCGTCCTCAAAGACGGGCGGGTGCTGCTGACGTATGGAGAACGCAACGCGCCGCGCGGCGTCCACGCAATGCTGAGCAAAGACGGCGGTAAGAGTTGGGACAAGGCAAACAAGATCGTGCTCGCCGCCGACGCGCCCAACGTTGACTGTGGATACCCGAGTTCAGTGGAGCTATCCAAGGGCGAGATACTGACCATCTACTACCAGGTGGACGACGCCAAGAATGCGCCTGCCAGTGCGAAGGCCAAGTCCATTGTGTGGAAGACCCCGCGGTGATCCCCCGGATAAGCTTATGCAGCGCGGCCAACGGCGCTTCAACTGCGCTCTGGTTGAGAAGAAGAGTTGCGTTGGATTACGATAAGCGCGTACTGCGGGAAGGTCGGGTGTTTGAATCGTAGCGAAGGAAGGAAGTGCTGTTCCCCGTTGAGCCGTACACACAACATGTACCGGAGAATGCCGTGAAGGTAGTGAGGATTGTGTTGGAGGTTTTCGCGTGACCCGGCGCGGGTTCGCCGCAGCCCTGGTGGGGCCGCTGACTCTTCACGCAGCGGACACATCGAAATCCGCATTGCGGGTAGAGCTGGGTCCGGAACAGCTCATCGCAGCCGGAGTACGGTGGCCTTATCTATTTCAAGCGCGCGAAGGCACAACGGTGCTGCTGGGACTAATCGAATTTCCCCCGGGTGGCAAGTATCCAATCCACTATACGGCGCGTTCTTTTGATGGCAGAAAAACCTGGCAGGAGTGGAAGCCGGGCCCCGCGCACGGCCGTGGTCCCGTCACGGAAGGATCCACGGTTCAGTTGCGGGACGGGCGTATTCTGGTGTTCGACGTTCATGCCGAGCACGTAGGCGGTAAGCGTTTCGAAGCCAGCTTCTGGACTTCGAACAATGCCTTTCGAACGCTGGAAGGGCCGCGGAAGTACGGTTTTGTACTACCTGAGGCGGAGGTCAACAGCTTCGACGATCGGGGCGAGCCGATCTCACGTATGTATCTGCGGCGCTCTGTAATTGAGTTGAAGAACGGCGACCTGCTGGCCACAGCCTACGGTCATTTTGAAGCGGATAAGTCCCCGGTGGAGTATATGCCGAAGATGTACAAGATGCGATCGTTCTTGCTCCGCTCCGGCGACCAGGGAAAGACGTGGACGTACGTGTCCACCATCGCTTCCGATCCGGTGGAGCAGGAAGGGTTCGGAGAGCCGGTGTTGCTACAACTGCGGCATGGTCCGAATGCCGGACGGCTGATCTGTCAAATGCGCACGGGCCGGGAGAATCCAATCTATCAATGCGAATCGGACGATGAAGGGAAGACGTGGACCAATGCCTATGCGCTGCTATGGACCTACAGCCGCTTCGGACGGCAGCGGGATATCGCCGGCACCGATCCGGATTTGATCGAGATGGGCGACGGGACGCTAGTGATGTCTTTCGGGCACAAACCCGATTACCGGGAACACGGAAATTATCTGGCATTCAGTCTGGATCACGGAAAAAGCTGGACGCAGGTGACGCAGATCTCGTCGACGATCACCAGCGCGTACACGGGCGTCCGTGAGACTTCGCCCGGAGAGTTGTTCGTGGTCTATACGACGTCGAAGACGAACCGCGAAGATGCCGGCGGAGTGAAGTACATCACCATGGGCCGCGGCGTTCGGCTTAGCAAGCCATAAGATCCAATGCAATCACCGCTTCTTCTCGGCGCTTTATTCCTTGCCGCCATGCCTTCATCCAACTCAATTATCTGGAATGAGAAACAACCGATGCCTCGCCCCCAGGCCGGTGGAGCAGCCGGATTCATTGGCGGAGAGCTCATCGTCGCCGGCGGAACGGCTTGGGATGGCGAGACTAAAATCTGGTTGAAGGAAGTACAGATCTATAGTCCGGCTCGAAATGATTGGCGGCCGGGCCCAGCGCTTCCGGTCGCGCTGGCATACGGTCCGTTTGTCAACTCCAGCAACGAGCTCGAAGTTTTCGGTGGCACGGACGGCAAGAAGGTGCATCGCGAATCCTGGAAACTCAGCGCATCCAAGACTGCGTGGGAATCCACCGGAGAGGCGCCGGCGGATGTGCTGCTTGGCGCCGCGGCCCGGTCCGGCGGCGATGTCTTTGTGATGGGCGGCTGTCCGGATGCAGCGGATTTGACTCGATGCTCCGATGCAGTCTGGCGGCGCGGCAGTGGCGGCTGGCATCGCGTTTCCACGCTGCCCGGCGGGCCGGTGGCGTTATCGGCTATCGCTGCTGTGGGCGGCCAGATTTATGTATTCGGCGGTTGCTCCATGCCCAGCGCCGGGAATGTGTTGAACCACGCGCAGGCGTACCGTTACGATCCGCGAAAGAATACCTGGACCGCGCTTCATAGTCTTCCGGCCGCCAATCGCGGGCTTTCAGCGGTTGCCGTGGACGATCGCCACATCTACCTGCTGGGCGGATACGGATCTACATTCAGCGCAGACGTACTGGTCTACGACACACAGGCCGATACGTATGGATACTCGGCGCCACTGCCGGTGCCGCTAATGGCAACGCCGTTCGTGCGGGATGGGCGCACGCTCTACGGCGCGGGCGGAGAGGATCGCCCAAAGGGCCGCTCCGCACGCATGCTGGTTGGAGAAGTAGCGAAGTGAAACAGGCCATTCTGTACGGTGCAGGGGATCTGCGGCTCGAAGACCGGCCTCTCGACCTGGACGGATTGAAGGAGGACCAGATCTACGTGGAGACCGAATTAACCGCGCTCTCCACAGGCACGGATCTCGGCAATTATCTGGGCAACTCCACCGACGTTCCGGGCGCGCCTGGCTATCCGCGAGGCGTGGGGTATTCAAACGTTGGCATCGTGAGAAAGATTGGCGGCGCTGTCTCGCAGTTGCTGGTTGGGCAGCGGGTGTTCTCCATGAAGCCGCACCAATCGGCGTACATCGCGCAAGGCTCGGATCTGTTGGTGCCGGTGCCTGAGGGAGTCAAGCCTGAACAGGCATCGCTTGCTTATCTCACTCAGTTGGGAATGGCCGCCATGCGGCAGGCGAACTATCAAGCCGGCGAATCGGTGGCCGTCGTCGGGCTTGGCGTCATCGGGCTCGGCACTATCGGCGTTGCGCGAGCCATGGGTGCCACGGCCATCGGTGTTGCTAACTCGCAATTGCGCGCGAACGCGGCACTCACGCTTGGCGCGCACCGCGTCCACGTTATTGGCGAGGGTGACCCGCCTCGCGATGTAGATCTGGTGATCCTGACAGCGAACCCCTGGGCTGCCTACCGCGCTTCGGTAGAGATGGCGAGGTATGGCGGACGAATCGGTATCCTCAGCTTTCCGGGACGCGGAGAGCCCGCGCCGGACTTCAACCCGCTCGATCCGGAATGGTTTTACGGCAAGCAGCTCAGCCTGATTGCCGCGGGCTTTTCACCTCGTAGCGAATGCACTCCCGGTGAGGTTCGCTTTAACCTCCGGCGGAACCTGGAATATATTTTCGCTCTGATGGCGGCCGGTTCACTGAATCTGGAATCCGTGATTTCGCACCGCTTCCCCGCCCCGCGAATGCGGGAAGCT
>JANYCV010000385.1 GCA_025360145.1 Acidobacteriaceae bacterium | reverse complement strand
CGATCGCAACCGGGCCGGTCCACGATTTGATTGTGGATCGGCTGGCCTTTCGAATCTGCTCCAGGTACAGCACGGAGCGATAAGCCGCCGTCAACCCACCGCTATATTCAAAGTTAGCCAACGTTACTTCGCCGGATGGGTCCACCATGCCGATGGAACTATTGGTGGTGCCAAAATCGAGGCCGAAACCAACAGCATGCTTCATCGACCTTCCAGCGCACGGCTGACAGTCCGCTGCGCCTCTTCCACGATGGCGCCCAGGTGGGTTTCACTACGCAGGCTTTCGGCGTAGAGCTTGTACACGTCTTCGGTCCCCGACGGGCGAGCCGCGAACCAGCCGTTTTCGGTAATTACCTTCAGCCCGCCGATGGGGGCGCCATTGCCGGGGGCATCGGTAAGCTTCGCGGTGATGGATTCACCAGCCAGATCGGTTGCAGTGACGGCATCCGGGGAGAGCTTCTTCAACGAATCTTTCTGCGCCTTCGTGGCAGGTGCGTCAATGCGAGTATAGAACGAGTTTCCGAATGCGGCGGTTATTTCGGTGTAGTGAACGCCGGGATCCTTGCCCGAAACCGCAGTGATTTCGGCGGCAAGCAGGCCGAGAATCAGTCCGTCTTTATCGGTAGTCCAGACCGATGCGTCTTTCCGCAAAAAGCTGGCTCCGGCGCTCTCTTCGCCGCCGAAACAGCACGTGCCATCGTGTAGCCCGGGAGCAAACCATTTGAAGCCTACCGGAACTTCCCACAGGGTTCTGTCGAGATCGTTGACCACCCGATTGATGAGACTGCTGCTCACCAGCGTCTTACCCACCACTGCGGTTCGAGGCCACTCCGGGCGGTGCGTCAGCAGGTACCGGATCGCCACCGCCAGATAGTGATTCGGATTCAACAGACCAGCCGACGGCGTGACGATTCCGTGGCGATCCGCGTCAGGATCGTTGCCCCAGGCAATGTCGAATTGGCCTTTCAATTTCACCAGACCAGCCATCGCATACGGACTGGAACAATCCATGCGAATCTTGCCGTCGTGGTCCAGCGTCATGAACGCGAACCTCGGATCGGTCTTCGGGTTCACCACCGTGATGTCTAGCCCATATAGCTTCCGGATAGGTTCCCAGTAGGAAAGCGCCGCTCCGCCTAACGGATCGATCCCGATCTTCAAGCCCGCGGAACGGATCGCGTCCATATCAATTACATTCGCCAGGTCCTCAATGTACGGAGCCACGTAGTCCATCTTGTGAGTGGTGGCTGGATTCGCAACTGCGGTCCGTTTCACGCCGGCATTTCCGGCTTTCAACAACTCGTTGGCATAGTTCTGAATCCAGGTGGTGACGCCTGTATCGGCCGGCCCGCCGTCGGGCGGATTGTACTTGAACCCTCCATCCGCGGGTGGGTTGTGCGATGGCGTAATCACGATCCCGTCGCTCAAACCGTCCGTGCGTGCGTGGTTGTACGCCAGGATCGCTCTGGAGATTACCGGCGTCGGCGTGAACCCATCGCCGCTTTGAATCATGACATCCACACCGTTTGCCGCAAGCACTTCCAGCGCGGTGCGGTGCGCCGCCGCGGACAGCGCGTGGGTGTCCTTGCCCATGAAGATAGGGCCGCTGATATTCGCGGTCTGGCGATAGGCGCAAATGGCCTGCGTGATGGCCAGGATATGCGCTTCCGTGAATGATCCGTTCGAAGTGGTGCCGCGGTGCCCGCTGGTGCCAAAACTGACTAGCTGGTTCGGATCGTCAACATCCGGCTTCCGTTCATAGTATTCCCGGTCCAGCTTCGCGACATCAATTAGAACTTCCTCAGGGGCCGGCTTTCCTGCCAGTGCGTGAACGGTCATCATAATATTGTCATACGAAGGCCGGCGCTTCCCGATACAATCGAATGGACATGAACCGTCTGGCCCTGTCCGCTCTGGTTTGCCTAACGTTGGGCCGAATTGCATTCGCGCAAGTAATTCGATACGCTGAGGATCGAAAAATCTGGCTGCTTACCACTTTCAGCGTCGCTATTAGGGAGCACTGCGCAGCCTACCTCATGAGCCATGGATTGAACGTGGATCTCCGGGGCGATTTCGATAGTACGGCGGTAGTATTAGAACGGCTGCAGTGAACTGGCTGGAGGTGACTTTTGCAAACTGCTCTGAATCCACTTGCGACCCCGCAGGACAAGCTCCGAGGCGCGCAGGCTCCACCGCGCAACGTCGCACTCGACGTTTATCGCGGCTTCGTGATGCTGCTGATGATGGCCGAAGTGTTGCGGCTCGCGCACGTTTCGCAAGCCTTTCCAGGAAACGGGTTTTGGCAATTCCTCGCCTTCCACCAGACGCATGCGGAATGGGCCGGCTGCTCTCTGCATGATTTAATTCAGCCGTCTTTCTCTTTTCTGGTCGGCGTTGCCCTGCCCTACTCCATCGCCAGCCGCATGGCGAAAGGCGGCACGTTCGGAAAAATGTTCGCGCACGCCGTCTGGAGATCGGTGTTGCTCGCCGCCTTGGGAATCTTCCTCCGGTCTACGCATAGCCCGCAATCGAACTTCACCTTTGAAGACACGCTGACGCAAATCGGCCTCGGATATCCATTCCTGTTTCTGCTCGGGTTCCGGCCGCCTCGCTGGCAATGGGCCGCCCTGGGCGTAATCCTCACCGGATATTGGCTGGCGTGGGCCATTTATCCAGTGGCGGGCCCCGGTTTCGATTACCAGGCGGTAGGCGTAGCGGCCGATTGGCCGCATCACTACACCGGCTTTGCCGCGCATTGGAACAAGAACGCCAACCTTGGATTGGCCTTCGATCAGTGGTTCATGAACTTGTTCCCCCGCGTGAAGCCGTTTGTCGCCAATGGCGGCGGATACCTCACGCTCAGTTTCATTCCGACGCTGGGGACAATGATCCTCGGATTGATCGCCGGCCGGTGGTTGCGTACGGAATCGCCGCGCATTCCCATGAAGCGCTTCGTGCTGGCGGGAGTCATCGGAATCGCCGCCGGACTGCTGCTCCACTTCACTGGAATATGCCCGGTTGTGAAGCGCATCTGGACGCCAAGCTGGACGCTCTTCAGCGGCGGCGCCTGCTTCCTGCTGCTGGCCGGCTTCAGTTGGGTGATCGACGTAAAGCGATACCGGAAGTGGGCCTTCCCCTTGGTCGTGATCGGAATGAATTCCATCGCCGCCTACCTGATCGCCCACCTCTTCGACCGCTTCATTCCCGATTCGTTCCGCATCCATCTCGGTCCGAAGTTCTTTGAGTTTGCCGGTGCCGGATTGGAGCCGCTGATGCAGGGCATCGCAATCCTGCTGGCCTACTGGCTGATTCTCTTCTGGATGTACCGCCGGAAACTTTTCTTGCGAATCTGAATCGCCGTGTTACTCTTTACGCCATGAAGATTTCTTCCATCCATGTACACACCGCCAACATGGCGCACTCATGGCTTACTGAGTCTTTGATTGCGCATCCCCTGGCGCAGTGGTCTGCCTATCGCGAAAAGCGCACCTCGTGGTTCGGCACCATGTCGGCCGGTGTAGTGGAAATCGAAACCGATGCAGGTCTCACCGGCCTCGGATTCATCGGCGGTGGAAAAGCCAATGCCGCGCGGACCATCATCGACGATCAGTTTTCGCAGTTGCTGGTGGGCCAGGATCCGGCGGATATCGAGCGGCTCTGGGAACAGATGTACCGCGCTTCGGTAATGTACGGACGGCGCGGCGTTGCGATAGAGGCCATCAGCGGCATCGATCTCGCGCTCTGGGACCTCCTCGGGAAAGCTTGCGGACAGCCTGTCTATAAACTGATCGGTGGTCAGACCAAGGACCGGCTGCCGGCGTATGTCACCGGCAACCTCACCGAACGTCACTTGGCGGAGGGCTTTCGCGACGTCAAGATCGCATTGCCCCATGGTCCGGCAGATGGGGAACAGGGCCTGCGCCGGAACGAAGAAATAATGCGCCGGACGCGCGAGTTCGTCGGACCGGAGGGCGACATTATGCTCGATTGCTACATGGCGCTCACCGTTCCCTACACCATCGAACTGGTGCGAAGACTCGGGCCCTACCGCATTTGCTGGATTGAGGAGCCGTTGCTGCCGGATGACATCGACGGCCTGCTGCGCATCAAGGATGCGGTAGATGTCACCATCTCCGGCGGTGAGCACGAGTACACCCGGTTCGGCTTTCGCGAGTTGATAGAGCGGCGTGCGCTGGACGTATTGCAGCCGGACATCTATCGCGCCGGTGGCCTCACGGAATTACGCAAGATTGCGGCGATGGCATCCGCGTATCACTTGCCTGTGATTCCGCACGGCGTAGGTGCGCCAACGTATCACTTCGTAATGGCAACGCCCAATTCCCCAAAAGCCGAATTCGTCGATGTGTTTGCGCAGGGCGGCGAATTAATGCTGGAAGGCGAACCGGTTCCGGCCAACGGGTTCATCGAATTGTCTTCAGAGTCAGGGTTCGGATACCGTCTGAATCGCCGGGCGCTTGCGGGAGACACGAAGATAGCACCAATCTGGTGAGCCGTAAACTACCTAGAGCCTGTCCCGTTTTCCGGTTTTCGGGAAAACGGAATTTGCCCTATTGAAAAGACAAGCGTTACGGACTAGGGAGAACCTCTCCAAGGCCGAACCTCCTATTCCACTTGAAGATTGCGAACAATTGTAGCTGGCCGTATTGGCCTGTTTGTCGGCACTGATTTTTCGCGGACGGATCTGGGAGCGGGGTAATGAGGAGCCGATTGGACACGGCTTTGTCCTGCGGATTCGATGGTCGAAGACTACTTTCAAACCGGGACTGCCCAACGGCATTCAAACGCGCTGTCACAGAAACCGGATTGTCCCCGGAAGAGTGCGTACAGCCGGCCGCTATATCTCCGCTGTCAGTTCATCGTTCCGTTGCCGGAACCGGCGAACGTTCTAGGCTGAAAACTCACTACCCGGGATTTGTGCCGTTCGCCAAATTCTTCTTCCATCCAGCAAGTCTTGCGCCCGGCAATTTCCCGTTCCAGTTGGGCCAACAACGGCATTCCTCCGCCGCCCTGCGAGAAACCACGCTCGATTTGTTCGTCCCAGGCTTTCCAGTCGCATTCGCTGAGCCAGCTTGCCAAGGTCTTCCGCTCCTCTGGTGGTAGCTGTTCAATCGCCTCCTTGCTGGTTTCCAAGGTCAAGCCTAAAACTCAGCCTCTTTCCATCCTGATAGCCAAGTTCTCAGTAATCACGTAACACAGGGGGGTATGGTGTTGCAGTGCCAAGAATCTAAACTTTTCTGAACCACGTGAATCTGGGAATTCCGAACGGCAGTTTTTCCGCAGGCGCCAATGGGAAGAATATCAACGGAGCTTTCGGCACGATTACAAGCGCGCGGGATGCACGGACGATTCAGTTCGGAAACGCAGGGGACAGCGCGGCTGCGGAGTTGGGTTGAGCGATACCCGCCGGCCCAATGGACAGCCATGCGCGGCCCACTGCCCGGATGCGCTCGAGGTCGCTGCCGCCCACGCCGATTAACGAATAGTAGACGCCGCGTTCGGATTCTTCATTGGGTAACGCGAAGAAGTCCATCCCCATGGGCGAGAAGTGGTTGGGATAGCGGCCGAGGGTTTCGCGATCTACCGGATGCGCTTGACTGTTGAGCCAGCCGACGGGCCAGTGATCCCAGGAGCTGGAGATCCAGCCCACGCCGCCGGTATCTTTGTGGCTGTGTTCCTTCAGGCGCGTGAAATCGTGGCGAAACCCGGATGCGTCGCCGAAGATGCAGAAGGGCGAGCCGTCTTTCATCGGGACGATTAGGGCCACGCCGCGGGCGTCGTCCAATTGCTTCCAGCTTGCACCGGAGCGGCGCGCGGTTGCCGCCCAGATTTCAGCGGGCTTCGGCTTCCAGAAAACGTCGTAGCGATTTTCGGAGAACGTGTCCAGGACCGCAAGGGCGTGGCTTTCGCCTGTGGAGCTTTCCTTCGCGAGGACATCGGACCAGAGCTTGCCCACCGGGCTGAGGCCGATCATCTCAATGGGCTCGCGCGTGTAGCCATTGGAATCAGTCGGGCGCAACGTCTGGTACGATTGGCGGCGGACTACCAAGCCGTTCGGGTAGGCCCAGAAATCTTCCGTGCCGCGGTAGGCCGGTTCGCCGTCCTTCATGTTTACGCCGAAGTAGGTCCAGCGTACCCAGACGCGATCCGGACCGGATTCCAGAACGTCAATGAAGCTGTTGCGTTCCTTGCGTCCCCAATTGTTGAACAGCTCGGCCCAGCCGGAGTTGCCTTCGAAGAACTGGTAGGAAAGTCCGGCGCCGGAGGGCAATTCGAACCACGGGCAATAGCTGCCTTCATGCGAAAACACGAAGCGGTATGGGAAGTCTTTCCAGGAGATGACGAATGCCTTGCGCGGATTGAGATCGGCCGAGGGCGGGCTGGGATACTCGCCTGTGTAATGCCCGAACGTATAGTCCGGCACTTCGGCGATTGAGACGCCGGGGGATTTCCGGTTCTTGAGTTCCGCCATCCGGATGGGACGCGGCTTGGCAAACTCGGGAGATATTTCCAGACGGCGAATTTGCAGGTCGGCGGTGGCGAATTCGCCGGGTTTCGGGTCGGCTTTTACCGGCGGGAAGCCATCAATGGAGGAGACGGTGACATCATAGGGTCCGGCGTCCAGACAACACACTTCGTAGCGGCCGTTGTAGCCGGCGGTGACGGTGGTGACGCCGTGCGTCCTGGTGTTCGTGGCGGTGACTTGTGCGTTCGGGAACGGGATGGACGAGCCATCGTACACCGTTCCACGCAGACCGCCCTGGGGTTGCGCCGAGGCCAGGGTGCAGAGGCTGAGCAGAAGTGGAAGTTTGTACATCATCGATATCATGGCACTTTTTATCGGCGCGTTACGCAGGCCAGCACCGCCGGATGGCGGATTTTTCGCTTGTCGGGTTTACACCCTTCTCAACAGTGTACTAAGGTGGCTAAAGAGGATGTGATGACCCCCGAAGAACCAAAGCGGTACGTGGACTGCGGGCAACCGGCTCTCTATTGCATGGATTCGCCGGAGCCGGTACGCGTCGCGTGTTTCTCTCGCGACACAAAGGAATGGCGCACCGGCCAAATGAAGATCGGTGCGGGGGTACCAGGCTTTGAAGATATTTTCAATGATTTCAGAGCGAAAAACATTTTTTGGGTCCGGAGGCCGATACAGTAGTGGCACAAGATACTTGCACAAAATGTGGCGGCTCCGGTTGGGTGGTAGAGCGGCGCGGGGAGTTGTCCGGCGCCACCCGGTGCGTTGATTGCCAGGCGGCCACAGCAGCCGAACGGACGGCCGCGCTGCTGTCTAAAGCCAACATCCCCCCTAACTATCGCAAAGTGGATTTTGACAACTTCAGAATCCCTAACGACAATCCGATCGCCAGAACTTTGCTCAGTCAAGCGATGGTAATTATTCGATCTTATGCGCGGGAGTACCCTGTTTCTTCCAAGCCGGGCATTCTTTTGGTTGGTCCAACCGGCGTGGGTAAAACCCACTTGGCGATAGCCGCGCTGAAGGCAATTATCGCCAGGGGGATTCAGGGAACTTTCTTCAACTACCAAAGTCTGCTGGACAAGATTATCGCGAGCTACAATCCGGCAGCCGGGGCGGGCAGGCGGAACGCTTACGAGTCAGCTATGGAAAGCGACGTTCTATTGCTGGATGACATCGGAGCGAACCGGTCGATTGATTGGGTGGAAGATGCGGTGAACTCGATCATCACCTATCGGTGCAATCACCTCAAACCGCTGATCGCAACCACAAATTTATACGACCCCGAGTTTGGCCCTGCTGTCCACAAGCTCGATGCGGCGGGATTTGCCGGCAAACAGGCCACACTCAGCGACAGGATCGGGGAGCGATCCAGATCGCGATTGTTCGAGATGTGCCGAGTCATCAAAATGCCCCAGGTTGAGGATTATAGACCGCACGTCGTTGACCGGTGGGGATGAAATTTCGCATCTAACCACACGAACCTGAATGCGGTCCCGGACGGCGATGCGACCGCATTGAAAAACAGGTCAGGCGCCACGGTAGCCTGCCTGACGGCGAATCCAAATGCACGCTACGTTGAGGCTCGGTTGGGCGCGTACGCCGATGACGGCGCATTGCATCAACCGCAATTCACTCAGGTTTAGATCAACAACGCTTACCTTCAAACGAGGACAGATACACGGAACTACCTGATTCCGGCGAATTCCCGCTTCAACCTATATACGGCAGTTCGAATCCTGCGGATCGTGCCAAGGCTGCGGGCTAAGAATCTATCCGGTTTTGGGTGACTCCAACTGCCGGATTCAGGTTCCATTGGCGTTGCGATTCCACTTTTAACGAAAGCCCCGCTGCCGCTCTTATCGGGCTGCCGGGCGTTCGTCCGTGTATACTCCTTTTGATATGTCACATTTTACGAGGCGATTGTTTGTCGCAGGG
Source organism: Acidobacteriaceae bacterium (assembly GCA_025360145.1). GTDB lineage: Bacteria > Acidobacteriota > Terriglobia > Bryobacterales > Bryobacteraceae > JANXXV01. The sequence continues at coordinate 15,152 of JANYCV010000385.1, read as the reverse complement.
CTTGCTGGCGCTGCTATCCCGAAAGCTGGCCGGGCGCAGAACGATGTCGTAATTGAACGTGATCTGCCGGGCAAGCCGCATACCGGCAAAGTGCTGGCCGCTATTCAACCGCACGCGGACGATATTCCGATTTTTGCCGGCGGTCTGGTGGCGAAGCTGATTCGCGAAGGCTATACCGGATATCTGATTCGCACTACCATCGATGACGCCGCGGGGCCCGGAGTGGGCGCTGAGAGCGTGATTGCCAACTATCGCGACAATCTGGAAGTGGCGCGCGCCCTGGGCCTGAAGAAAGCTTACGATCTCAACTACCGCAATCACCAGATGGATGGCGTGGAGCGGCTGGAGTATCGGGCGCGCTTGATTTTTCTGATCCGTCTGCTGAAGATCGACACCGTGATCTGCTATGACCCCTGGGGATCGTACGAAGAGAATCCCGACCATTACTTCACGGCCCAGGGAGTGGAAGCGGCCTGCTGGATGGCGGGCGGCGACAAAGACTATCCGGAGCACTTCGACGCCGGACTGCAACCGCATTCCGTTACTACGAAGTACTATCACGCGCGGGGGCCGCAGTTGGTGAATCGTGTGGTGGATATCAGCTCCGTGATCGAGACCAAGGTGGCTGCGAACCTGGCGAATAAGGCGCAGGGCCCGGCGGGCGAGACCGGTGCGAAGCTGAGAGCCAGGTTGGCAATCGAAGGCAAGCGGCTGCCGATGCTTGGCGATGACGACGCTACGGCCAATCGGGAATATATCAAACAGGTGGTGCTGAAGCGGGACAGGGAACTGGGAGCGAAGCATGGCCTCCAGTTTGCAGAGGCGTATCACTACATTGGACCTTCCACCGATCAGGCCGAACTCGATGAACTGATCCGTAGAAATGCGGTCCCTTCGCGGCGCGAGTAGTATAATCCTTCGCATGCATCGACTGATCCTGGTTCTGCTGAGTGCCGGCCTGCTTGCGGCGCAGGATCGCGCGGAACGCCTGCTGCGGGACATTCTGATCTTCGACGCGCACATCGATACGCCGCGCTACTTCGTGGACGAAGGCTACCGGCTACAGGACAAGCACGACTATTACGAACTGGACATCCCGCGCATGAAGACGGGCAAATTGGGCGCGGTTCTGTTTGGCATTTACGCGCAGCCGCAGGACTATCCGCCGGCCGCATGGCTTCCCCGTGCGCTGGAATGCCTGGAGGCGCTGCATCGCGAAGTTGCCGCGAATCCCAAGGACATGGAGTTCGCCTATTCCGCAGCGGATGTGGAGCGCATTCACAAGGCAGGCAAGCTGGCCGCGATGGCTAGTCTGGAGGGCGGTCACCTGATAGCGGACAGCATTCCGGTGCTGCGCATTTTCTACAGGCTGGGCATTCGCTACATGACACTGGCCCATTTCGCGTCGAACACTTTTGCGGATTCCATGACCGGCAGCGAGGTTCACTCCGGCCTGTCGAAGTCCGGCCGCGAACTGGTGCGGGAAATGAACCGCATGGGCATGATGGTGGACGTCTCGCATATCTCGGACAAGGCTGTGCTGGATGCGGTGCAAGAGAGCAAGGCGCCCGTGCTGGCCTCGCATTCTTCGGCGAAGGCCATTGCGCCCATCGTGCGCAATATGCCGGACGGCGTGATCAAAGCGATTGCGAAGAAGGGCGGCGTGGTGTGCATCAATTTCCATGCCGGGTATCTGGAAAAAGCGGCGTATGAAGTGTACGCCAGGAATCGTTCGGCGCGCGATGAGGAGATCAAGCGGGTTCTCACTTCGCGCCCTTCCGATCCCGCGCGGTGGGAGTCGATCCGGGGCATCCAGCGCAAGTACTTCGCGCTGATGCCGAAGGTGGACTACACTCTTCTACTCAAGCATATCGACCATGTGGCAAAACTGGCCGGGCCGGACCATGTGGGCCTTGGTTCGGATTTCGACGGCGTCTCCGGCATGGTGCCTACGGGAATGGAGGACGTTTCGAAGTATCCGGTTCTGGTGAAGGGCTTGATCGGATTGGGCTACTCCGACCAGAACATTCGGAAGATTATGGGCCTGAACATCCTGCGCGTTTTGCGCGCTACCGGGGAGGCGGCGGAAAGGCGATGAGACGACGCGAATTTTTGGCAAGTGCGGCGGCGATGCCGTTGTTGCAGGGACAATCGGGCAGAAAGCGAATTGCATGTCTGTCGTCCACGTATCATGTCCGTTCGCACTCGGACAATATCATCACGCGGTTTCTGGAGGGTTATTGGATTCATCAGAAATACTACGAGCCACCGTTTGAAGTCGCCTCGCTTTGGATGGACCAGAAGCACGCGGCCGACGTCGGACACCGGCTGGCCAAAGCTTACGGCATCCCGGTAACCAAGACGATTGCCGATGCGCTGACGCTGGGCACCGGAAAGCTTGCGGTAGACGCGGTGATTCTGGTGTGCGAGCACGGCGACTATCCGCACAATGAAAAGCAGCAGCAGTTGTACCCGCGCTATGAATTCTTTGAACAGGTGGTGCAAGTGTTCAAGAACAGCGGCCGCTCCTGCCCGGTCTTTACCGACAAACACCTCTCCTACGATTGGAAGAAAGCGAAGCAGATGTACGATTGGTCGCACGAACTCCAGTTTCCGCTGATGGCCGGATCGAGCGTGCCTGTGACATTTAGACGGCCCGAATACGACCCGGCGCTGGGAACGGAAATGGAGGCGGCGCTCAGCGTGGGCGGGGGATGGGTGGCGGATGGCGGGATCTTCCACATCCTGGAAACACTGCAAGCTTTTGTGGAGCGTCGCAAGGGCGGCGAGGTGGGCGTGCGCGCCGTGCAAATGCTGAAGGGCGACGCGGTGTGGAAAGCCGCTGAACAAGGCTTGTGGCGGCGCGAGTTGCTGGATGCCGTGTTGGCGCGCCGGCAGAAGCCCGGCTCGGGCAAGCGCCCTGAAGATACACCAGATGTGCTTGGATTAGTGGAGTACCGCGATGGCTTCCGCGGGGCAGTGCTGGCCTTGCCGGAGATTACTGAATTTCTGGTGGCCGTGAAACCCAAGGGGAAGAGTCCGGAAGCGACGCTCTGCTACTTGCCGGTGGAGAACTCGAATAACTTTTCGATGCTGGTGCATGGCATCACGCAGATGATCGCGACAGGCAAGCGGCCCTATCCGGTGGAGCGGACATTGCTGGTGACCGGCGCCTTAGCGGGCTTGATGGATTCGGGCTTTCAGAATGGCAAGCGGTTGGAGACGCCAGAGCTTTCCATTGGATACAAGGCACCGGAGAAGAGTTGGTATGCACCGGGGGAGGGGTCGTAGCGATGGCCGTGTTTGAATCCAAATCGGAATCGTTCTGGCGATTGATCGATAAGAAAGCCGGGATCAAACAGATTGCCACCGGCTTTGCGTTGACCGGCGGCCCTGTCTTCAGCCGGCTGGGGTTCCTCTACTTCAGCGACATTCCCAACCAAAAGATCATGAAGTGGGAGCGTGGACAGCTTACAGCTTTTCGCGAGAACAGTAACAAGGCGATCGACCTTACGTTCGACCATCAAGGTCGGCTTCTGGCGGCGGAAGGCGGAGGCCGCGTCACCCGGACCGAGAAGAACGGCAGCATTACAGTGTTGGCGAACGAAGGGCTGCAGGGACCGAATGCGATTGTCTACGCGATTGACGGCAGCGTCTATTTCTGCGACTTGCCTAAATCGCGGGTGTATCGAATTACGCGCCAACGCAGCGGGGTCGGTGGCGCGCCGCCAAAGGGCGAGGTGCAGGTGGTGGCGGAGACGCCCGCGCCCGGCGGAGTTGCGCTGTCGCCTAATCAGCAACAGCTATACGTTGCTGACGTCAAGACCAGGATCGTCAAGGTTCATGACATTGACGACAACGGCCGCTTGGGCACCGGGCGCGACTTCGCCGCGATACGCGCCGATGGCCTTAAAACAGATGAGGCCGGAAATGTGTGGATGGCTTCGAGCGGCGGTATCTATGTCTACAGCAGCGCCGGGCAGCACCTGGGCACTATCAACACACCGGAGGCTGCCGGCAACTGCTGTTGGGGAGATGGTTTCCGCGGTCTGTACATCACGGCGCAAAAGTCCGTTTATCACGTTCCTACGCTGGTGAGTGGGACGCGCACCTTCTGAGCTACTCCACGGCCGCGGCCACCGCGTTCGACACCGTGCGCAGAAGCCGCCCGTCATCTTCCGCCGCGGCTCTGGTGGTGAGGATCACGGTGATAAGTTGGTTCGCCGGATCAGCCCAGGCAACGGTGCCGGTGGCTCCGGAGTGTCCGAAGGTTTTAGGGGAAACCAGGTCACCGAAATAGGCCCAGACGACGCTGGTGGCCAGTCCCCATCCCAGGCCCCAGGGCTTCCCGATAGCGCCATTCTGATCGCTCGTCATGCGGGCCACAGTCGAGGGGCTCAAGAGCCGTTGGCCATTGTAGTGGCCTCCGTTCAGCAAGGTCTGGAGCAGGATCGCCAAGTCGGTGGTGGTCGAATGCATGCCGCCCCAAGGGTGCCCCATATCACGCCAATACGGCGAGTTGGCGCCGAAGCTCTCCTCGTCCGTACCGGTCCCTGTCTGGCACCGCGCCGTATCTTCAATGTGACGTCCGCCCAGGCCGAGGGAAGAGTCCTTCATCCCCAATGGATCGAAGATTTCTGTCTTTTCAAAATCGCGCAGGCGGCGGCCGGTGACACGCTCCACCATTTCGCCCGCGAGCAGCGTGCCCATGCTTTGATATCGAAAATCCGTGCGCGGCGGATAGAGAAGCGGCGTGGTGAAGGTTTGTTTCACGAAATCGTTTAGCGGGGCGTGGGCCCGGCGCAAATCCGTATTTTCTGGCAACATGTCGGGCAGGCCAGACGTGTGGCTAAGCAGATCGCGCACACGAATCAATTGGCGCTGCTCGCCCTTGAGTTCGGGCAGATAGCGCGAGACGGGATCGTTGAGCGATATTTTTCCGCGCTCCACCAGCATCATCACGGCCGTTGCGGTGACCGGTTTCGAAATCGAAGCGAGCAGAAAGACGGTGTCGGGTTTCGCCTTGCCAAAGCCTTGATGCAGGACGATGCGGCCGTTCTTCACGACGATGATCGCTGCCGCGGACACGCGGCCCGACTTCGTTTCATCGGCAAGAATCCGCGCGGCGAGGCCCAGGCGCTGTTTGGACATACCGGCGGATTCCGGCGTGGCTGTTTTCAACTGGGCGAATGTTGTCAGGCTCGTCAGTAGTGCGAGCGCGATGCAGCGCCGCATAGTTACCTTTTCGCCTTAATGTCAGGACGGGGATCAAGCACAAAACCGTTGCGATTGGGCATGATTACCTTCGGCAGCGTCTTCTCATTCAACTCGGTGGCCTTGTCGATAATTCCGTTGAGATACAGAAGGTATGCGGTCACGGAATAGACGTCGTCCGGCGATAGGTCGCGCGGATTATCGAACGGCATCGCGCGATTGATGAAGTCCCAAACGGTGGTGGCGTAGGGCCAATAGCTGCCCACCGTCTTCTTCGGCTTGGGCGTATTCAGCGTTCCTTTGCCTCCAACCAGCGCCGGATACTGACCTTGGCGTCCTTCGCCATGATCGTTGTGACAAACAGCGCACTTGTCTTTGTAGAGGGCCTCGCCATTTTTCGCGGTTCCCTTCCCTGCCGGCAGGCCGGTGCCGTCCGGCATTACGGTGATGTTCTTCGCTGTTATCTCACTCGCTGTGGGTGTCCGGCCAAATCCGAAGTGATCCGGCTGAGCGGCGGCAATCAACGGCAGGAATAGCAACAACAGTAGCCTGCTGTGGTGTCCTTCGTAAGGGTCGACAACTGGCGCGACAGCGCGACCAAGGGCTCGCGCATTGGCATGGATTAGGCGGGAGAGCACTCTAGCCATTGACGACGCTTCCATCTTCCTGCACTTTCCAGGGCTTGATCCCGTTGTAGTGGTAGCCGCTGTTATAGCCGCGCAGGGCGACAAATTCGTCGCGCGTCGGCTGCACATAGTACGTCTCGTCGGTGCAGCGGGATTGAATCACGGCGCTGCCGCCGTTCCAGTGCCAGGGAAACCGGAACCGCGTCAACGCCTGCGACAGCACTGGTTCCTGCAGTTGCGCATCGGTCCAGGTTGTCCCGCCATCGGTGGAAACTTCCACGCGGCGAATCTTTCCTTTGCCTGACCAGGCGAATCCTGTGATCTGGTGAAATCCGTGGCCAGACAGCTTTTGGCCGCCCGAAGGCCGCGTGATCACCGACCGGGCTTCCATCACGAACGTGAAGATCAGCGCCTTTCCGTCAGGCAGCAAATCGGTGTAATAAGCAGTCTCTTTTGTGGACATGGCCGGCTCCGCGGTCAATTGCAGACGGTGTAGCCATTTCACATTGGTGTTGCCTTCCCATCCCGGCAGAATCAGCCGCAAGGGGTAGCCTTGCTCCGGGCGCAGCGCCTCGCCGTTCTGTCCGTAAGCAACCAGCACGTCGTCCAACGCTTTTTCGATTGGGATACTTCGTGACATGCGAGAGCTGTCTGCGCCTTCCGCAATCATCCACCGCGCTGCCGGTTGCACGCCCGCTTCCCGCAGCAGAACAGAGAGCGGAACCCCGGTCCATTCCGAGCAGCTCAGCAAGCCATGGCTCTGCTGCACGTCAGGCAGTTCACTTCCGGAGGGGCCGCCGATGCTGTTGCCGGAACATTCGAGGAAACAAATGCGCGATACCGACGGGAACCGTCGAATGTCCGCCATCGTGAATGTCAGAGGCCGATCTACTAAGCCGTGCAGCAGCAGCTCATGCTTGTCAGGATCGATGTTGGGAACGCCCGAATGATGGCGTTCGAAGTGAAGCGACGACGGCGTAATGATCCCGTACAGATCCTGCAGCGGCGTGCGGCTGGATCCAGTGCCGGGGCTCTTTGTCAGTTCACGCAAAACACGGACTGGGGATTCATGGGAGGAACGCTCGCCATAGGGCCGCATGTGAGCTCCGGATTTCGAGGGTGCCGGAGGCTTGCAGGATGTCAACGCGGCAACACCGGCTCCAAGCGCCAGAAATCGGCGGCGGTTTTCGCGTGGTTCTTTCTTCATGGCTAGCGATTCAGCTAATCTATCATGTACGAGGCAAAATGGATGTTCACTGACACAACAGGCCGTAGACGTTTTCTTACTTCACTGACCGCGAGTCTTTGCAGCTTGCCGCTGGCGGGCCAGTCTTATGTGCCAAAGCAGAGCGATCGGCCGGAAGCACTCGCCGCGGATGAATCCGGTTTCAAATCGATTTTCGACGGCACTACGCTCAGCGGCTGGGATGGCGATCCCAAGTACTGGCGTGTCGTAGACCACACGATGGTGGGCGAGATCACGCCGGAAACAATCATCAAGAGCAATACCTTTATCATCTGGCGCGGTGGCGCTCCGAAAGATTTTGAACTGAAGGTGGAGTACCGCATCACCTCCGGCGGCAACAGCGGAATCAACTATCGCAGCGTGGTGGTGCCGGACAAGGTCACTCCGGATAATAAGTTCGCGATGCGCGGATACCAATGCGACATCGATGGGCAGAACCAATACACGGGAAATAACTACGAGGAAAAAGGTCGATTGTTCCTCGCGGTACGAGGCCAATCGACCCATGTGACCGGTACCCGTACTCCGGTTATTTTATCCAGCCTGGGAGAAAACAAAGAACTCGGCGCATTGATCACGGCCGGCTGGAACTCGGTACACCTGATCGTCCGTGGCAATGTCTTGATGCACATCGTGAATGGACATCTGATGAGCATGGTGATTGACGACGACGTCGCCACCCGCACCATGGACGGCCTCATCGGCGTTCAGGTCCATGTGGGCGGGCCGATGAAGGTCGAGTATAAAAATTGGCGATTGAAGAACGAGTGAAGCAGCTACTCGGTCACCTGCTCCAGAATCGCGAAGTCCCCTGGATTCCATGCCTGCGCGATGATGTAGAGCTTTCCACCGGTCCGCCTGAGAACCGCATTGTGAATATGCTTGAAGTTCTCGAGGCCCAGATCTTCTTTCACCATCACCGTCGAGATCAGCTTGTCGTTCTCCAGAATATATATCGGCGCGCCCTTGCTTCTGTCCGGACCATCCAGCGCGCCGACGATTGCGTAGTTGTCCAGGTAGTAGATATCGCACGGCAGCGAGCCTGAAGGCATGCGCAGGGTGGAAAGATACTGCCCGTAGCGGGTGAAGCGATCAATTTCCGAGTTCGGCCTGTCCGACACCTCCAGCCGCTTCGTGCCTGGCGGAATGGTGATGCCATGTCCCGTGCCGAACTGGCCGGGGCCGGTGCCTCTTCCGCCGAAGGCCAGATCATGCCACACCGCGTTGAACGGATTGGTGCTGACGATTTTCGCCGTCAGAACATAATCTAGATTTGAGTAGCCTGTTGTGATGTACATCATGCCGTCTAGCTGCTCCACGTCGGTCGGGATGAAATTCCCGCGGCCTGCGAAGTAGTCGTTCGCCACGGGATGGCCCAGGTCAACTCCCGGTGCAGGCGTTTTCAAGCTGTGCAGCAGCTTTCCGTCAATCGAAGTCGTGAACACCTGATTCGCTTCGGTCCCGGGAAAAGTCAGGAACGGCGTTCCGTCCGGCGCGTACCAGATGGTGCTGTTGTGCAGGTTGGTATTCTTCATCTCCGGCGCTGTGGGCAGCACTCGTGAGCTCTTCAAGTCGCTGCTGACCTGAAGAATTCCAGCGCCCTTCAGCGCGAAATACGTCTCCCCTTTGCCCGGCCGTAAATCGACGGTGAACCCGCCATGCGCTCCCTTCAGCACCTGCTGTGCCTCTGCCGGCAAATGGTCCGCGGTGTAGAGCACGCGGAACCGCATTTTGCCCTGGCCGCTGACGGCGTTGGTCTGCATCGCGCGCGATGGGGGGTGGTAGATCGCAAGCCAACTGATGGCAAGCAGTCCAAGGAAAAACGTGCTGATAGTAGATCTCTTCAAATGGTCCTCCGTTCTCGACTAGCTCATTATCTTACACATTTTCAGGAACAATATACGGAGCCCGGTAATTCCTGGAGATATACCCGTTAGCCTGCACATCGTTACCGTAAGTTTCCGTCTTGCCGTCGAACTTCAACCGCCTGCCCAGTCGATAGCTGGTGTTCGCCATGTGGACCATCGCCGCGGACATATGGCCTTCCAGAATGTCGGCGCGCTGATCCGCCACGGCGCGGCTCTTCATCGCCTTTTGAAAGTTAGCCATATGCGCTTTCGTATCGGGTTCATCGGACTTGCCGGAGTGTTTCATCGATTCGCCCGGTTCGCGTTTGTCCCCCAGGAAAATCTGGAAGTCGTTGTCGTCAACGATGAGGTAGCCCCCGCTGCCGAAGAATATATTGCCGATGTAATTGGGCCCTTGCACCTGCTCCAGCCCGCTTTCGCTGCCGGTCGGCAAGCCGCGCACTTCAAAAATTATCTGCGAATCTCCATAATCGAATCGAGCCGACTGCGTGTTAGCGGTCTGCTGATCGTCCTGGTACACGTATTTTCCGCCGGTGGAATCAACGCTCAGGGGGTGATCCGTTTTGCCCAAACCCCAGCGCGCGATATCCATCTCGTGGATTCCCTGATTGCCGATGTCCCCATTGCCTGTGTCCCAGAACCAATGCCAGTTGTAGTGAAAACGGTTCTTGAAGAACGGACGCATTTCCGCCGGCCCCAGCCACTTGTCAAAATCGACGCCAGGCGGCACGGCACTCGCTTCCTCGTGGCCGATGGAGAGGCGCCGTTTGTAACAGAGCCCTTTCGCCATGTAGAGTTTCCCAATGACGCCGCTATGCAGCAATTCAATCGCTCGCATCTTATGCGGCATGGACCGGCTCTGCGTTCCAACCTGCACGATGCGCTTGTACTTCCGCGCCGCATCCACCTGTTTTCGCCCTTCGAAGATGTTATGCGACGACGGCTTCTCGCAGTAAACGTCCTTGCCCGCCTGGCAGGCCCAGATTGTGGCCAAGGCGTGCCAGTGATTGCAGGTCGCTATGGAAATAGCGTCGATCTCTTTGTCGTCCAGCAGCCGCCGGAGATCGAGATACGTCTTAGGCTTCGCTCCCTGAATGTTTTCAGCGAAAGGCACAGCGCGCTCGGCCACCGCTTGATCGATATCGCAGACTGCCGCCACCCGCGAATTGGGAAGCGTGGCGTAAGCATTCATATGGCTGCGTCCGCGGCTGCGCACGCCCACCACGGCCATGTTGATCCGGTCATTCGCTCCAAGAATCGGTCGGCTCGCAGTAGCCACCGCAGCGCTTGCCGCTAAAAACATACGTCGGTTCATCGGTTTCCTCGTTGCAATTACTTTACATCAGAACTTAAAGCGAACGGCAAGCACCCGGCAGAGAACAACTTCAATCTGCCCATGTGCTTCTCTGAGGCAATCGCTCAGGTGGGTCGGGCCCCCTGGATCAGGTCGAGTGACGGGGATTTCGCCCCGCCACGCCGAGTAGGCCCGGGGATTTGCACCCCGAGCCTCTCACAGGACCGGACGTAAGCCTCTCGACTTATCCGGCTCGTACCACCCTTGAATCACACAGAAATGCCACGAGGCACTGAAACCGATCGCCACGGGTTTCACGACCGCGGAAGAACTCCAATCGATGAAGGCCGCACTCAAGATCGCTCAGGATTACGTCAAAGCGCTTGCAACCAACGCCGTCATACTCGACCTGGAGACGATCATCAACGAACGCAAGGTCGCGATCGACGGTAAGGTATTGGAATCGCTCAAAACAAGTTTTCCGCGGTTCAAATGTATGCTTGACCAGTGGAAACCGGGTGATCCACTTACGGGTGATCCACTTACGCCAGCGCAATACCTCGATCGCGATACGTTTTCACTCAAGGCGCATCTTCTCTGGGAATATAGCAATTTGACGGACCGGCTGTGCTGCGGTGCGACGGTCTCGCCCGTAGTTGTGCCTGGCACTGAACAGGCGCCGGCACAACCCGCTATTCCACCGCCGGCAGATAAATCAGATGCACTGAAGCAGACGCAAACTACTTCTGGCGTAGGACGCCAAGGCGTACCGGACGCACCGCTCCTTGAAAACCCACCTAACACGATGAAGTCGGCAGACGCGGCCAGTCAAACCGCAGCGAGTGCACCCGCTGCACCGAAACAGGAGCCCCTTGAGGCATCGCCGAAAGGGACTCAAGTCTTGGCCAATGGGGAAATTCCCATTGAGTCCGGCAAAGAACCGTGCAAGGACGAACGCGCCGCCTGCCAACGGTTGAAAGCGAAGGAGAGCGAATTCTTCGCGTATCTTGACACGGATGTCTACGAATCGCTGCGCATTGCGCAGTTGTTTGTCACGGAGATGCGTCAGGATTTCTATCCGAAGGCTTTGCTGTGTGAGGCGAACGTGGTGAAAATCCATGCAGATCCGCTCGCTCCACCGGAGCCCAAGAAGTCCGACATTTCAGTCAAGGTCGATGCTCTCGTCAGGTTTTCGCGGCGCTTCAGGCGCCAAGCGCTCAACGAGATCGCCGCCTTGCCGGAGACTTTGCTATGTAAGGCGAACGTGGTCAAAACCCCTGCAGATCCGCCCGCCCCATCGGAGCCTAAGACGTCCGGCTTTTCAGTCAAGGTCGATGTTCCCGTGAGGTTTTCGCTGCGGTTCGAGCGCCAAGCGCTCAACGAGATCGCCGCCTTGCAGGAGTGGACCTGTTACTGGGAGTTCTCCGATGGCACGGCTCGTCAGAGTGGCTGGGATGTGTACCACATGTACGAGACAAAGGGCAAATTCCCACTAAGCGTGACTCTTATGGATCTTGCCGGTTGCAAGATTAGCCAGGGGGCAAGCGAACAGGTAACGGTACAAAGTGACTCAGGCTCCTCTTCGTCGCTGGAGCGGCGGCCGGCTTGGCTGAGGCGGATGACGTCCTGGAGCCCGGAGGCCAAGGTCGAGGCCTCACGGCTCGCGTTCGCGCTGGGAATCGCACTGGCAGGGATCTATGCGGCAGCACGCGGCAAGGCGGAGAGCTTGGATGTTTTTCAAGCCGCCGGGGCGCTGATTGCGCTGGGTTTCGGGGTAGATATCATCAAGACTCTCCTGACTCAGAAATCCGCCCAAAGCTGAACAGTCCCGAATGTGACGCAAACGCCAAGAATCAAGCAATATGTCATTAGAATTCAAAGGAGCATCAAAACCTCTTAGTCCAAGGGGTGCTCATCGTCGCAGCAGTGTAGACGGTGCTGTGGCGTAAGGGGTCACGGCTGAGAGATTTGCGCCTTTGTACGCTGACGCGTCACCGCGGATGAACGTTCCTCACGCAAAGCTACGCAATTTATGGTTTCCGGAGAGGCCTAATGGTGTCTTGGCGAGGAGCCTGGCGCTACTGCCACATGCTGCGGCAGACGTTATCGCTGCAAAAAGGCTGCGGCGGATTCTCCAGGAAATTCGGCTCGTGACCGGAAATCCGGCGTTTGCCACCTGATCGCTTAACGCCCGACCCTAGATGTGCGCCGATCGACTCGAGTTCCTACCCTAAAGCGCGAAGCCTCGACAGGTCAAAGCTTCATAGCTCGCACTGCTCTCCGAACCGGCACCGCGCCCGCCTGAGTTAAATTGAAAGAACCCACAACCCCATGCCCATGCAAGATTTCGAAAAACTAGGCGCCTTCTACCTCGGTCGCGAAAACGACACCCCGCTCCTCTACGACAGCAAAGACCTCGTCACCCACGCCGTCTGCGTAGGCATGACCGGCAGCGGAAAAACCGGCCTCTGCATCAGCCTCCTCGAAGAAGCCGCCATCGACGGAATCCCCGCCATCGTAATCGACCCCAAAGGCGACCTCACCAACCTCCTGCTCCAATTCCCAAATCTCCAACCCGAAGACTTCGCTCCCTGGATCAACCCCGATGACGCGACCCGCCAGAACCTGACCCCCGAACAATTCGCCGCCCAGCAAGCCACCGTATGGCGCGAAGGCCTCGCCAAATGGGGACAGGACGGCGCCCGCATCCGCAAACTCCAAGCCGCCGCCGACTTCGCCATCTACACGCCAGGCAGCGGCGCCGGCCTCTCGCTCTCAATCCTCAAGTCCTTTGCCCCGCCTGCCGCAGCCGTCGCCGATGATCGCGAGCTAACCAGGGATCGCATCAGCGTAACCGCCACCGCCGTCCTCTCGCTCCTGGGTATCGACGCCGACCCAATGAAAAGCCGCGAGCACATTCTGCTCTCGAACCTGTTCGATAACGCCTGGAAGCAAGGCGATTCACTGGACTTGGCAACCCTCATCCACCAGATCCAATCCCCGCCCATCACCCGCGTCGGCGTAATGGATCTGGAAACGTTCTTCCCGGCCAAAGACCGCTTCGAACTCTCCATGAGCCTCAACAACCTCCTCGCATCCCCAGGCTTCGAAGCGTGGCTCGAAGGCGATGCGCTGGACATTGACCGCCTGCTCCATACGCCCGAGGGCAAGCCGCGTATCTCAGTAATCTCCATCGCGCATCTCAGTGACACCGAGCGCATGTTCTTCGTCTCCCTGCTGCTCAACGAAACGCTGGCCTGGACCCGCACCCAATCCGGCACCACCAGCCTGCGCGCCATTCTCTATATGGATGAGATCTTCGGCTACTTCCCGCCGGTCTCCAATCCGCCCTCCAAGAAACCCCTACTGACGCTTCTCAAACAAGCAAGAGCCTTCGGTGTAGGCATAGTGCTGGCGACACAAAACCCGGTCGATCTCGATTACAAAGGGTTAGCCAACTGCGGCACCTGGTTCATCGGAAGGCTGCAAACCGAGCGCGACAAGAACAGGCTGATGGATGGCTTGGAGGGTGCCGCCACCGAAACCGGCGGCCACCTGGACCGCCGGCAACTCGAACAAATGCTGTCCAGCCTGGGCAAGCGAATGTTCCTGATGAACAGCGTTCACGACAGTACGCCCGCGGTGTTTGAAAGCCGCTGGGCACTGTCCTACCTGCGCGGCCCGCTAACCCGCACGCAGATCAAGACGCTGACGGACCAGCGCAAAACCCCCTTGCCCGCCATAGTATCAACCGCGCCACAACCGAGGCCAAGCGCCCCCAGAGTAGTGCTACCCCCTGCCATTCCCCAAGCCTTCATCCCGCTCAGAAGCACGGCAATGGAGATCGTCTACCATCCGGTGATCCTGGGCGCGGCGCAGATTCGCTTCGTGGACGCGAAATCAAAAACCGACTTTCCGCGCGAAGTAGTCTTCATCACCGGAATCGAGGACGACAGTCTCCCCGTCCAGTGGGAACACGCATCGGAAATCACAGTAGACCCGTCCGATCTGGAAAAGGAACCGGCCCCTGGAGCCGAATTTGCCGCTCTCCCGCCCGCGGGCGCGATCGCCAAAAATTACGCAGGCTGGAACAAAGATCTCATCACGTGGATTTATTCTACTCAGCAGCTAATCTCCTACAAGTGTGAAAGCCTCAATGTAGTCTCGAACGCGAATGAAAGCGAGCGCGACTTCCGCGTCCGTCTCGGCCAGCAAGCCCGCGAAGCGCGCGACCTCGCGGTAGAAGAACTCCGCCGGAAATACGCACCCAAGGTAGCGACCTTGCAGGAGCGCCTCCGCCGCGCCCAACAAGCGGTAGAACGCGAACAGCAACAATCCAGCGCGCAGACGATGTCTTCGGTAATATCTATTGGCGCCAGCCTGCTAGGCGCCTTCATGGGCCGCAAGGTCATCAGCAAGACCACAATAGCCAGCGCCGCCTCAGCAGCCAAAGCCTTCGGCAGATCCCGCAAGGAATCACAGGATGTTGTCCGCACCGAAGAAACGGTGGAAGCCGTTCAGCTACAAATGGCCGCGGTCGACGCCGCCTTCAAAATGGAAACCGGCGCTCTCGTATCGAAAATTGACCCAATGACAGAACCGCTAACCACCGTCGCAATCAAGCCCAAGAAGACGAATATTTCAATCCGCCTGTACACGCTGGCCTGGGCCCCGTATACAGAAGGAAAGCCAGCCTACTGACGGCATTTTTCAAGTGAACCATCGATTCGCTCCTACGCAACCCAGCCATTCCCGCTTCCATCCCGCGGCTCCAGCCCACCCCCTCGTTCGGGAGTGTAGCCATGGCCGGACGCAAGCCGGGAAATGATCTGTCCCCCAAGCGTTGCCCCCTCCAGCACATACAGGCTACCGAATTTCTCCGCCAGGGACGTAAGTGGAGGCAA
>JANYCV010000342.1 GCA_025360145.1 Acidobacteriaceae bacterium | reverse complement strand
CGCTTCCGTACATTTATTGCCGAAGAACTTGGCGTATCGTTCGAGAACGTGACCGCGATGGTGCTGGGTGGCCATGGAGACACAATGGTGCCGCTGGTTCGCCTTACGAGCGTGTCCGGTATTCCGATTACGGAACTTCTGGATAAGGCCGCCATCGACCGTCTGGTGCAGCGCGCCCGCGACGGCGGCGCTGAGATTGTGAAGTACCTGAAGACCGGCAGCGCCTACTACGCTCCTTCGGCCGCCACGGTGGAGATGGTGGAATCGATTCTGAAAGACAAGAAGAAAGTTTTACCGTGCGCGGCGCTACTCGAAGGCGAATACGGTGTTCAGGGGCTGTTCGTGGGTGTGCCTGTAAAATTAGGTGCGCGCGGCATCGAGAAGATCTATACTATTCAACTCAGCCCCGAAGAACAGGCGATGTTGGATAAGAGCGCCGGCGCCGTCAAGGAACTGATCGATGTACTGCAACAAAAGACCGGTGCGTAATTCAAATTGACAGGTAAAGAGGACAAGAACATGACAGATGAAATGGTGAAGATCATTGCAGGCGTACTTCTGGTGCTTTGCGTCGGCGTAATCATTCTCCGGCGGAAGAGCAAGAAGAAGAGTTCATCGGAAGAAGAATTCTAAGCGGGGCGGTGAACCCCAGCTGATTTGCCAGACATACGCTTGTAGCTCGTTCCTCCAAACCGATGCCGCCTAGTAAGGAAATTGTTGCACCAACCATCAATCCGAAGTACGCTCGATACCGGCTTCGCATAGGCCCGTCCGCCATTCACAGGTGGGGGGTCTATGCGGAGGAGCCTATACCTTCGGGCAGGAAGATTATGGAATATACCGGTGAGCGCATCAACCGCCGCGAGACGAAACGCCGCTCGGAAGGGCCACTGCATTACATGTTTACGCTGGACAGCTACTGGACCCTTGACGGGACGGTGGGCGGAAGCGGCGCCGAGTACATCAACCACTGCTGCGAACCCAATGTATACGCTTGGGTTACCCAAGGCCATATTCTCTACATGGGCAAGCGGCCCATTGCCAAGGACGAAGAACTGACCATCGATTACCACTTTGCGAAGAACGTGGAAAAGGTGATTTGCAAGTGCGGCGCCAAGACGTGCCGCGGAACCATCAACTTAAAGTAGGGGCGTCGCCGGCCTATGAACCGGCTCTCGAAAACAGCGATTTGAATCCGCCCGTCAAAGACGAAGACTTCTTGCCGTCCGCCGGTTTATCCCGCTTCGCGCAAATTTTATCCGCCAGGGCCGCTATGCTTTTCGCGGCCACGCATCCCGGAGGCAGCGGTTTCCCGTCCATCTGCGACTTCTGCACGGCTTCGTAGTCGGCAGGGATTAGCTGGAAGACATCGGCCTGCAGCGCGCTGCTGATCACGTCGCTGTTCAGTCCGATTTCCCGCTCGTAGCGATTGACGACGACGCGGATCTTCGATAGGTCGATCCGGTGCTGCTCGAACCAGGCCAGCGCCCTCTGGGCCGACTGCAGCGCGGGAAGTTCGTTGGTGGTGACCAGGACGAGTTCGTCGCAAAGGTTGGCCACTGAAAGGTTCCAGTTCGTGTATGAATTGCCGCAATCGACAATCATCGTTTCATAGGAAGCTTGGGCGAAATTGAGAATCGGGCCGGCGTCGGTCAAATCGTCGATTCCCTCCATCATAGTTTCGGGCGCAAGCAGCACGTCGATACCTTGATGCACGGTGACCATCTGCTTCCACAGGTCCCCGTCCAGGCTCGCCTCGCGGCTGAGCACATCCATGAAGCTGTAGACGGATTTGAGCTTCAGCAGGAACGAAATCGTGCCGGTCAACGGATCCAGATCGGCAAGCAGTATTTTCTTCGAACCCAGCCTTTTGCTTTGAAACGCCAGATTGCAGGCAATTGTGGTTGCTCCGCAGGCCCCCTTCGCGGGGAAGACGGCGATCGTTTTCGCTCCACTGGCGCGAGCCGACGGCGGTGGAACCTGCCGCGCAACTTTTTCGACGGCCGCGTCGATCTGGTCGCTGGTGAACGGACGGATCAGGAAGTCCGAGGCGCCCTGCCGTAAACAACGCAGGATCAGATCGGGATTATTGCCCGGCAGCAAAGCGACCACCGGAAGGCCGGCATTCAGATTTTGCAATTCGACCGCGGTGGCAAGCGCCATCTCCAGATTGGTCGAGAAATCGAGAAAACAAAGTTTCGGATCGACCTTTTTTATCAGGTCCATTAATGGACGGCGCGACGGATAATCCTGTGTGACGTGGACCGGCGCGAGTGGCAGGCCGTAGGCGAGAATCGGCGCTAACTCACTGGCCATGCTGTTGTTAGGGCAAATGACCAGGGTCTTGTAGTACCTTGCGTCGATGATCGGCATACTAAGTTCGGATTATCTCCAACACCGTCGCTCTAGTCAGCACATCGGCGGTAAACATAGAAAACTTGAGAGTACTTGCTCGCGATTTTCACTCAATCATTACGCCTGCGCGCCGATATGACTTTCAGAAGCCGGCTCATCGCCTCTACGTACACGGAGGCATGATCCAAGACCACAAGCTTCGATTGCGTTACTACCAGTCTATATGATGATCGAGACCCAGAGAAAATCGACGATTGCGATCTGCGAGACACAGCCGGTCACGGCTGAAGGCATCCGCATGTTGCTGAGCGGTTGCGAAGAACTACAGTTCTCCATGGCGCTATCCACTCTTGCGGCTGCCCTCGATGCCGTTCTGATCCACAAGCCGGATATCGTTATCCTCGACAAAGCCTTCGGTGTCCAGGCAATATTCGAATGGCTCTCCTCGGTGCGGGATTCGCGGTCGCCAACAGCCTGCATTGTTTGGGGGAACTCGATTTCAGAGGCCGAGGCTCTCCGCTTTTTCCAGATCGGTGCGCGCGGCATCGTACGCAAGACAGCTGAACTGGGAACGCTTCTGAATTGCTTTCGCGCGGTGCGCGCCGGCACCACCTGGATGGAGGACGCGGTTTTCCGGGAAGTATCCCGGCCAGACCGCTATCCACGCTCGGAGCTGACTCCCCGCGAACAGCAGGTGATGGAATTGGTGGAGCAGGGCCTCAAGAACAAAGAAATTGGGCGGGAACTTGGAATTCGTCCTGGAACCGTCAAAATACATCTCAAACACATTTTCGAGAAAACCGGGGTTCGCGGCCGGTATGGGCTTGCCCTCTCGGGGCTGAAGGATCGTGGTGTCTTCCCGATGCTCGCTGTTTAGTAAAAAATGTTTAGTAAGAAAAGCTTCGCCGGAACTTTGAAGAATTTGGCTAACTTTTTAGCCTGACCTCTCGAAAGTGGCCGCTTGCCCGTGAGAACTTCGCGGGCAAGCGG
>JANYCV010000341.1 GCA_025360145.1 Acidobacteriaceae bacterium | reverse complement strand
GGCGCGATAACAACTGGATGTAACCGGAGATCATTCGAAGGGGCTCCTGAAGGTCGTGGGAGGCTGCGTAAGCGAACTGCTGCAAGTCTTCGTTGGATCTGATAAGTTCCGCCTGTTTCTTCTTCAATTCCAATTCTGCCTGCACCAATTGCGATACGTCTTGAACGACGAGGATTCCGGTGGAAGGCTGTCCGAACATTGCCGGTAGAATGTGGGAATGATAGAGTAACGCTCGACGGACCGAGGGTGAATTCCAATTCATCTGGACGCCGTCCAGGCGCTCCCCGTTGGCAACGCGGACTGCTGGGTATGCGGAAGCCGGCATCAGGTTTCCCGCGTCATCCGTGCGGGCGTATAGCGCTTCGTACTCACTTGAGTTTTGAGCAAAGGGGAATTCCCCGCCCGCCATGGTGTGCACAAAGTGATTGGCAAACGTGATTCTGGCGGTTCCAAGCTCCACGAAAATCACGCCTGCCGGTATCATGTCCAAAATCGCCTGCAGCCATTTCTGCTGGTTTTGCGCTTGATCGGCTGCATTTTTTTGATCGTCGATGTCCGTGCAGGTCCCAATCCACTTCCGGATCGCCCCAGCCTCATCCCGAACAGGTATGCATCGCGCCAGGAACCAGCGGTAGTTACCGGCGGCGTCCGGAATTCTGCATTCTCCTCCGGAGCTTTCGCCGGACTCGACGTTGCTGTAATAGAAATCCGTATACCCTTCCAGGTCATCCGGATGGACTATCTGGCGCCACCCGCTCCCGCGCAAAGCTTCCGCGGACAGTCCTGTGTAAGCGATCGCTCTCTGGTTGACAAACTCGACTGAGCCGCTTGGAGACGCCGAGAAAACCATCTGTGGAATCGTTTCGGCGAGAACGCGATAATCGGGATCGGCGCTATTCGTCAAATCCGGGGCGGACGGAAACACAGCCAGAGTCGCCAGGAGTTCCCCCTCGCCGTCGCGCAGGGGCGTGACGGTGAGGTTTCGAGGGAGATCACTCAACGTGCGCGGGAGCATGCCAAGAACGTCCTTCGCCGCCTGGTTCCCATGCACGGCAGTCCCGGCTGAATCGAAGACGATCACACCTTCGACCAACGCATCGGCGACAGACTGCAATAGACGCAAATGCCCGGCCCCCGACTGGTACTGATCGAGCGCACGTTCTAGTTCGGCGATCCGCCTTCGTAGTGCAAGAATTTCCATCAATTCCATCTGTGGCTCACCCATACGACGCACCCAATACCTGTATTTTGTCACCCTACCTCACTTTTCTACCACCCTGGCGATCCTTCGTGGTTAAAATTTCAACGTTGCGGCGCAACACCGGTACATTTTACGCAACTGCCATTGTGATACTTGCGCCGCGGGGAGGAGCCATCAGGCATTCGCAGCAGCAGATTGGGGTTGGTTCGGGCGAACATTCAGCGGCGGCTTTGTTTGGAAACAACCGTGCTAGAGGAAAAGCAGGACGATTGTGGGAAGGAATAGGTTCGACGGATGAATCATACGAATGAGGGTCGGCGAGTCGAGGTGTTGCTGGTTGAGGATAACCCAGGAGACATCAGACTTACCCAAGAGGCGTTCAAAGAGGGGCGTATTCTGGTGAACATCACTGTAGCAACGGACGGGGTTCAGGCGATCGACATTCTGAATCAGCGAGGGCCCTACACGGGAACTCCGCGTCCAGACCTGATCTTGCTTGATTTGAATCTTCCCAAGAAGAGTGGCCGGGAGGTTCTGGGCGAAATCAAGGCCGATAACGATCTGAAGCGCATTCCCGTCATTGTGATGACCACATCCAAAGCCGCACCGGACATCCACTCGGTCTACGATCTAAACGCCAACTGCTATATCACCAAGCCCGTGGAACTAGACGATTTCTTGAAAGTGGTCCGGTCGATTGAAGATTTCTGGTTAACTATTGTGACGTTGCCGGAGGCCTAGCGGGCGCGACCGATGCTCTGCAGGGCTTGATCAAAATGCCTCCTGTTTTGCCCTGCGATAAG
Organism: Acidobacteriaceae bacterium; assembly: GCA_025360145.1. GTDB lineage: Bacteria > Acidobacteriota > Terriglobia > Bryobacterales > Bryobacteraceae > JANXXV01. Next base: position 12,775 of record JANYCV010000341.1, on the reverse strand, counting down.
CGCGAACGCCATTTCGAGGATGAACCGGCTCACCGGGAGACTACTTTATTTCTGGATAGGTGGAGTGCTTTCGAGCTTACCACCAGCGACGTTCATTCTAAGCCTCCCGCCCTTGTGCCCTACTGCCAGCGGCGTGAATACTTGTAACAGTTCAAGTGCCCCTTTCTTGGACCTACGGCAGCGGGTCGTAGGCCGACTTGGCAAGCAATTGAATCAGCCGGGGGTCCGAACTGCTCCGCGGCCCACGGTCCGGATGACAACCCCCTTCAGCGCAACAGCTTGGCGACGAGCGGGTTACGCAGTTCATGGCCGGGAACTGCCGTTTTCAGGTTGAAAGCTGTTTAACTTTTTGGCGCAGTTTGCGAGCATAATCTCCCGGTTTCATCCGCTCATTTGGATTTCGGTTGTGAGGCTACGCCGGGAGTGCGGGGCGGCTTGTGACGATGCGGTCCTTCGATCGGGCGTCCTCGCCAGTTCCTACGCTGGCCTACTGCTCAGGGACGCGAGTTCGTTCCGCATGAATGCCTCCGTCGCGGATTCAGTTCAGAATTCAATCAACTGGTACCGTCTGGCAGCGTTTCGTGTGGCGGGCGCATTGGGCTTTCGTCCCGCTTCCAGCAGCGGGACGAGGGCGTCCCGCGCCGGCCAGGGGGCCCGCCCTACCTCGGCTGCTGCGGTAGTAATTAGCTGAGTCGAGTACATACACAGATTCAATCGATGCTGGAAACCGGCGTCTCAAGGTTTTCCCTCAGCCGTCGAGGCGCGGCGGTTGTGTTACTAGCGGTGATTCTCCCGGTGGCCGTAATGCGCCCATCGAAGGTACCGTGGTTCTGCGTGTCGAGATTGATAAGCAAGGACGAATTCGCCGCGCGGATCTGGTCCGGGGCCTTGATCCCGGTCTCGATCTGAACGCACTCGACGCAGTGAGAACATGGCGCTTCGACCCGGCCCGGAAGGCAGAAAAACAGGTGATCGTGCGCGCTATCATCGAGATCAAGTTTCGATTGCAATACGCGCAACCAGCGCCAAACGGAAAGCCGGACGATGTCGATAGACCCGGACTTCCGCCAAGCCGGCGGCCTTAGCCAGCGACTCCAATTCGTTCGCATGAAAAGCGGCCTCAACCGATATCGGGCCGTCGTGCAACGTAATCCGGTCCCAACCGAAAATCCATTTTGTCAGCGGAAGAAAATAGTACGCGAGGGGATGCCGCTCCAGATCCGTGATCACAACGGCCCGGCGCGCCACTGCGGCGAACGTCCGCAATAAATCAACCACGCCGGCATCCTGAAAGTGGTGCAGGAACAGCGAACAGTGGACGAAATCGAAACTGCGCGGACCAAACGGCATTTGGAACGCATCGCCGCAAACGCGCGGGTCAGCGGCGGTGGCTAAGTGGTCGGCTTTGTAATCGAAAGAAGTCACAACGGCGGCTGGATAAATCTCCCGAATGCAGGCGCCCATGTCGCCGGAGGCGGCGCCGACATCCAGCAAAGTGAAGCTCTCGCCTGGATGCGCCACGCCAGCCATTGTCTTCCGCAGCACCTCATGCCCGCCCAAGACGCGATTGATCTTCACCAGATCGTTCAGACTCGCCGTGGCATCTTCCGGCGTCTGCAAGTCCAGCCACTCCGGTCTGATGATGCGCCCACTCGTGCATACCATGTGCCGATTCCGCCCCTCTGTTGTCTGCTACTATCGTAAGTCTCCGCATGGATTTCGTCACAGGTAATATCGGTTGGATTGAAGTAATTTGCGGCCCGATGTTTTCGGGCAAGAGTGAAGAGTTGATCCGGCGGCTGAGGCGCGCGATGATTGCGCGGAAGCGAGTGCAAGTGTTTAAGCCCGCCATCGATACGCGCTATTCGGCGACCGAGATCGTCTCCCACGGAGACATCCGGATGAAATCGGAAGTGGTGAGCGGGGCCGGCGAAATCCTGAAGAAGATGGACTGGCGAACGCAAGTGATTGGCGTGGACGAGGCCAATTTCATGGGGCCGGAGTTGATTGATGTCGCTAACCAACTGGCCGACAGCGGTAAACAGGTGCTCATCTCCGGCCTGGACACCGACTACATGGGCCGGCCATTTTCGCCCGTTCCCGAGTTGCTGGCGCTGGCCGAATCCATTACAAAGACATTGGCCATTTGTATGCGCTGCGGCAACCCGGCGAAACACACGCAGCGGCTGGTGGAATCCAACGACCTGATTGTGGTTGGCGCTGCCGGGATGTATGAGGCCCGCTGTCGGCGTTGTTTCGAGCCCGGGATTCCGAGACAGGAGTTACTGGAGTTTGCTCGACCGATACTGAAGCGGCCGGGGGCTGGAACATAACTTGTTGTACCCGTAGCAGGCACGATCTCCATCCAAATCTTGGTAAGAACTGTAATACCATTAAGAAGTTAGCCTCTGATTCGGGGGCGGCGGAAGTGGTAGATTAATAGTGGACGAAAGCGAGGAGACCCCAACATGAGCGACCCTATTCAAGTACCGGCAGGCGGCAGCGGACCGAACTGGAAGATTCCTGTTCTGTTCGGCGGAGTGATTGCCCTTCTTGGCGCGAACATCTATTTGTTCACGCAATTGGACGCCGTTCGGATTGAAGCTGGAGAGTTCCGTAAGTCCACAAACTCCGAGATTGCCAGCTTGAAGGAAAGCTCGTCGGTTTCCACCCAAACCGCACGCCGCAGTTTGAGTTCCCTGAAGGACGAACTCGAAGGCGCTCGCCGGCAGGCATCCATGGCAGCAGGCCAAGCTAAGGCCGATGCCACCAAGCACGCCGAAGAACTTGCAAAGCGCCTGCAGATTGAAACCGCACGCGTAGAGAAGCAGCAGCAACAGATCAAGACGGACCTCACGCAACAGGTAGGCGAAGTGGCGACGGCGGCGAATGCCAAAATCGGCGAAGTGAATGCCGAGGTAGGAACCGTGAAGTCTGAAGTTGCCGCCAACAAATCAGAATTGGAAAAGACCATCGCCGAGCTGAAACGTACGAACGGCGATCTCGGCGTGCAGAGCGGACTGATTGCAACCAATGGAAAGGAGCTCGCAGCGCTGAAAGCACTGGGCGACAGGAACTACTTCGAGTTCAATCTCACAAAGACTAAAGAGCCACGCAAAGTGGGCGACATAACGATGCTGCTGAAAAAGACCGATCCGAAAAAGAATAAGTACACAATTGAGTTGGTCGCCGACGATAAGCGGGTAGAGAAAAAGGACAAGAACTTGAACGAACCGGTTCAGTTCTATGTGGCCAAAGCCCGCCAACCCTATGAGATCGTCGTGAATGAAGTGAAGAAAGATCAGATCATCGGTTACTTGACTACGCCAAAAGTTCAGGCTTCCCGGAACTAGTTGCAGGGACGTGGACGGGGTGCGCTTCGCCGTACCCCCAAGACCCACGCTTTCAGTGACTTGCGAATTGTTGGCTTTGGCCTGCGAAATGCCTCTTAAGGCATTCGAAGGAGAAGTTAACAATGCCTCAAGAAAACACACCGCCAACGCCGCTCCTTGTACATGCCACGCTAACTCTGCTCGCGCTCAATTTCACAATCGTCTTTTGGTTTTATACATCCTCGAATACCAGTCATTCCGGCGGACTGAAACCGGCACCCCAAAGCTACGGCGTCCTCGCAGACAAAGGGTCTCCGTTTGAACCTGCCCGCATCGAGAGGATTCGGAAGAGTTCAAAGCTTCCCCTGAAGATTGAACCAATCGTGGCTCAGATCATCCCGGAGGAAACGATACCGCCATCCGGAAGCGTCAATTAGCCGGTTTTCTTGTCGACAGGCATACAGTTTGAAGTTTCGTTCCGGAATCCAACCGGCGCAATTCAGTTGTCTCCACCGATTCACCCCAGTTCACGCCGGTAATAATCTCGGCGTCTTCGTTGAAACAGCAACCCAATTTGATCTCACAGGCCTCGATAGCCTACATCCTGTTTCGCACAAACGGGTCGAAACCGGCATGCTACTGCTTACCGCATCCCATCCGAACCGCCGCGTGCAATCCTCATAGTACTTTTCTAACAATTACCCCCTAGCCGCTGACGGGCCTGTTAGGTTAAACTATAGTCGTTCCAATCACTTATGTCCACGAACGCGAAGATCTACGCGGCAGTCCTGCTCTCGCTGGGATTTTTTGCGCTGGCGGGGGCGTTTGCCGACGGTTGGCTGGTGGATGCCACACGATTTGCCTGCTACCTTGCGCTTGCAATTCTTTCCTCGGTCTTAAAAGTCGGGCTGCCCGGGGTGGCCGGCTCTATATCTTTCGCATTCCTGTTTGTGCTGATAGGAATGGTAGACCTGAGCTTCCCGGAAACGCTGGTTATCGGTGTAACGTGCGTACTGATTGAAGCGGTATGGCACCCCAGACGCAGGCTTACGGTATGGCACGTCTTCCTCAGCCTGTCCAATATTTCGCTCGCCATCGCTTGCGCCAATATTGTATTTCACTGGTCGATGCTCACCTTAAACGGCATTCCCATGCCGGCGAGGCTGGTGCTGGCAGCTAGCGTATTCTTCCTGGTGAATACATTCGCCATGTCGTCGCTGGTATCGCTCAATGAGGGATCTTCGCTGATCAAAACCTGGCGTGAAAACTATTTCTGGTCGTTCCCGTATTACCTTGGCGGCGCTGCCATTGCGCTGGCCTTCCATCAGATCAGCGATACCGTGGGATGGCCCGCGGCGTTGCTGTTGCTACCGCTGGCGCATTTGTTTCACAGAGCATACTCGTTGCACTTGGCACGCATGGAGGATGGCAAGCAACACGCCGAGCAGATGGCGTCCGTTCACCTTCGAACCATTGAGGCGCTCGCGCTGGCCATTGAGGCCAAGGATAGCACCACCAGCGACCACCTGAGGCGGGTGCAGGTTTACGCCATGGAGATGGGCCGTGAACTCGGATTGGACGACCATGAACTGGAAGCCCTTCGCGCGGCCGCGTTACTGCACGACATTGGCAAGCTGGCAGTGCCGGAATACATCATCTCCAAACCTGGCCGACTGACCCCGGAAGAATTCGAGAAAATGAAGATTCACACCGTGGTCGGAGCAGAGATTCTGGAGCATGTGCAGTTTCCCTATCCCGTGGTTCCCATCGTGCGGGCGCACCATGAAAAGTGGAACGGAACCGGGTATCCGATGGGGCTGAGGGGCACGGACATTCCCATTGGAGCGCGAATCCTGTCCGTCGTGGACGCCTTGGATGCCCTTGCCTCCGACCGCCAATACCGGCGCGCTCTCCCGCTGGATGAAGCGATGGCGAAGATCGAAATCGAATCGGGCAGCAGCTTCGACCCTGCGGTCGTCGAGATTTTGAAGCGGAACCACGTCGAGTTGGAACGGAAGGCGCAAACGTCTGCGCCAATTGGCGTGAAGCTCTCCACCAGCGTGAAGATTGAACGCGGAGACGCACCCGCAACCGGCTTTGAAACCGCCAACGTTTCGACCGCTTCCGCGAACGGGCAGGCGTCTGATTTTCCTTATTCCGCAGCTATTGCGCGCCGCGATATGCAGGAAATTTTCGACGTGGGTCTGGGATCGGAAAGCCCGCTGAGCCTGGATGAGATCATCGCCGTGCTGGGTGTCCGGCTGAAGAAGCTGATTCCCTTTGATGCCATCGCCTTGTATTCGGTGAAAAACGACGAGTTGGTGCCCAGCTACGTAAACGGAGACAACTACCGTTTGTTCACGTCGTTGAAGATTCCAATGGGCCAGGGACTTTCCGGCTGGGTGGCGGAGAATCGAAAGCCGATCATGAACGGCAATCCCTCGGTGGAACCGGGCTATCTGAACGATCCGAGTATTTTCAGCACGCTGCGTTCCGCGCTGGCCGTGCCTTTGGAAGGGTCCGAGGGCGTGATCGGCGTGTTGAGTCTGTATCATGAAGGGCGGGATGCCTTTACGCGCGAACATTTGCGGCTGATTCAGACGATTGGGCCGAAGCTGGCGCATTCGCTGGAATTGGCGTCGAGAGGGGCAGTGGAAGATCCGGAGAATTCCCTCGACTATCTCACCGGGCTTCCCAATGCGCAGGCTCTCTTCATGCACCTGGAAGCCGAACTGGTTCGATGCAAGCGGCTCAGCATTTCGCTCGGGGTGATGGTCTGCTGCGTGGACGGGCTGAAGCAGGTGAACCAGCGTTTGGGCCGCCTGGAAGGCGATAAGATGCTGCGCGCGGTAGCGGCCGCGTTGAAAGACAACTGCAGCGAGTTCGACCATCTGGCGCGATTGAGTGGCGATGAGTTCGCGGTGCTGATGCCGGGCATTCGCAAAGACGCCATTCAGGCAAAGATTGCCAAGCTGATGACGGCGTCTCCGCGCACCGGCAAGCAGCCGGTGACGCTTATCTCGGGACAGTCGTCATTTCCGGAAGATGGAGCGGACGCCGAATCGCTGATCGGTGAAGCAGACCGGCGAATGTTCCAGGTGAAGCAGCAATTAGATCTTTCGGCCGACACCGATAGCCGCCGCAATCGAATTGACTGGTTGCAGTAGAAATTCCTATTCCGTGTTTTCCACGAAGCGATCGACAGACATCATGAAGATGGCGGGCTTGCCCTGCCGGTCGGTCTGATAGAACAGGCGCTGGCTGTTGGGCGAGAAGACCACCACTACCGACGAAGGGTCGGTGGCGTGATGCTCGGCAACGGTCAATTCCCGCCGCGTCATGCGAAGCAGCAGCAGAATATGCGGAGATGCTTTGCTCGCGCTGACACCAACGAATACCGAGCTGTCCGCGTTCCGCGTAAAGTTCACAAACTGGCTGGTGTTTGCGATCAGCTTGTCTTCGTTCGTATCCGGCGTGTACTCCCGCAACTGATGGAGCTTGGTCTTGTCCTCGGGATAGCTGAGATACAGCACGGTCTTTCCATCGATGGACCAAAGCGCCGGACCCGTGCCCCCGGGAGCCAGTTTCAATTTTCGATTCTGCTGACCATCGAAGTTCACCAGCCAGCATTCTTCGCCTTGACGATAAAGAATCCCCGCGCGCCGCGGACGGGGCATGGCGTCGCGAATCTGTTCCTTCGATTCGAGGACGGTGGAGACAACACCGCGCGACATGCCGATCACACGCAACCTCGAAACATCGTTATTGCGTTCGCTGATGACAGACTGAAGTCCGTCGCTGGACAGGCCGAAGCCGGGAGCGCGCTTCCAGCCGGTGGGTACTTCGTAGATGGTCCGCGTTCGCTGGCCCGCTCCGCTGACATGCACCAGCGATGCGCCATCGAAGCAGCAAACCGATCGCTCGTCGGGCAGTAAAGAAAGAGCGGACGAGTCGAGTTCGCGAATATTGCCGATCTGACGGATCTCGCCGGATTTCGTATCCACCCGGTAAGGCTGGAGCGATCCTCCGCGATCCGAGGCAAACAGCAGACTATTGCCCCGTTGCGAAACAGACCGCAAATGGGCAGGTGGCAGAAAACTGCTGTACACCGGATCGGTCAGGCGAACCAGATCGAACTCAGTGGCCGGATCCCGGAATTTCCGCAGATCCGAGGGAAGCGTCTCTGCATCCAGAAGCGATTCCCCAAGCGGCAACAGTGCCCCGGCACCTAAGAACGTGCGCCTCGACCAAAAAGCTGCCTTCATAAAGGCATCGTATCATGAAGGCTATTTGTGGCTGGCTTCGTAGTGCTGCTTCAGCAGATCCATTCCGAAATCGCCTTCGTAATCGCGCCAGACCGAGTGAATGTGGTTGGCTTCGTTCTGGGTGTTGTCGTATTCAATCAGGAACGTCGGAGCCTGGATGCGATAGTAGTGCGGGCCGCCCTTTTCCGCCACGCCAGCCCAGGCAAAGTGCAGATTGCTGCCGGCTTCCTTGATCTTCTCTTCGCGCGCCTGGGCGAGTTGATCAGGCATATTGTAGGCATACTCATCCAGCAACTGTTGCAACAGTTCCCGCTGCACGGCATTCATCTTCGATGCCGCCAGTCCGTTCGGCTGATTTTCGAGCGCGGCCTTGCGTGACGCCATGGTGAAGATGTCTTTGTAGGCAGTCTTGTCCACAATAGCGACGTTCTTCTGCTCGGCCGTCAGGGCATTCAGCAGATCGCGGCCGAAGTCGTCTTCATGCGCCAGAACGCGAAGGCCTTTGCGGGGGCCTTCCCGGATCTCAGCGGGATTCGTACCAAAGAAGCTCGGGCTGCCAACCACCGATCCATTCACGATAGTGAAGTTCTGGCTCAAGTGATGGCCTTCCACGCGGTAGCCCCAAGTTCCCTTCTCCGCCGGCTCGCCGAAGATACTGAAGAAGTAGCCTTCCGGGTTGCGCCGTACGCCGCTGTCTTTCTCCAGAATCCGCAGGATGTCCTCAAGGCTCATGATGCTGGTGGCCTTGATGTAGCCGCGCTGGCTGAGTCCGGCGGCAAGCAGCGCCTGCGCCAAGTGCTTCTGCGGCGGAGTCATGTCCTTCAGCGGCAGGCCCTTGCGCTCCTTGGGTATGAAGTGCCAGTTCATCCGCTCCTCGTCGGTGAATGCGAATTTCGCCTTGGAAAGCTGGTCCGGCGTCAGCGAACTGAGGAACGAGTTCGCCGTTGTGACCATGAGGGGAGCGGAATGCGTTCGGGTGTAGGCGGAAGATAGCAGGATCATAGCTGCGCCCGCGGCGGTGAGACGGAGTTTCGCAATGTGTTGCACGGGGTTGATCTTATCACTATTGGGGCATCGGCAACAAGCGATGCCTCGACAGCGATGCCGGTAAGCACTCGTGAGAGATATCCGGGCAGGTAGCCGGCAGCCAACAGTCTTCCCGCGCTTGAAAAGCGCTGCCACGTTTTTGGGCGGCAACCGTTCCGGCACCGCGCCTAATCCGGCAGGAAGGGGGCGTTCCCACTTCCTGCACGATCCTGCAAAAGTTGCATCCCGTCAGATTGCCGACCGGAACATTACGCGCCAGCATTGTTTTTGGCGGATCCCGCGGCGGCTGGCGAACTCACGGCGCGGGTCACCATTCAACGCGTCCCACCAGGATGGAGTGTGGCCGGCCTCCAATGTCGCCAAAGCTGCCCCGCGTGCCGGTCATGCGGCCGAACGCGGGTAGCGTCGCGGCATTGTAAGTCCGGTTAGGCTCGGAGAAGTTGAATCGTGTAAACGGATTGTTGAAATCCCACCTGGCCTGGAACTTCACCCGCTCCTTCAGCGCCCATGTCTTGGAAATCGAAACCTGAGCCCACATCAAACCAGGAGCCTCCAGCGTATTGCGGCCGAGAGTGCCAGGCGTAAAGGGCGCCGGGTAGGCGAAAGCAGCAGCGTTAAGATACGGATTCTGCAGGCTGGTGGGGAGCCTGTTGGGTCCAATCGTCCACCCTTGCGTTATAGCCTGATCGTTTGGAAGAATCTGGTTTGGCCGCTGCTGCATCGGAAGCCACGCATACGGCTGTCCTGCGGCATATGGAGTTGACGGGGCACCGGCGAACGTCACGGTCATCGGCGGCCCACTCTGGAGTGTTTGCGAAAACGTCAGATCCCATCCGCCGGCCGCTGCGTTCACCCATCCGCCCTTGTTACCAAAATGGCGGCCCTTACCATAGGGCAGTTCATAGATGAATGTCCCTACGAACCGGTGCGAGATGTCAAAATTCGACCGGGCCTTTTCGAGCCGCCGGTTGTAGTAAGTAACTCCGCCGGTTGAACCATCGGCATCGGATTCCGTAAGATTCTTCGACCAGGTGTAAAAGCCATTGGCGAAGAATCCGCTATGGTACCGGCGTTCAACGCGGACTGTGGCGCTGTGGTACGAATTGTGGCCGAAGTTCGAGTAAAGCTGAATGGCGCCAAACTGCGGGTATGGCTTAAAATTCTGAACATTCCTGCGAATGTTGTCGAGAGCGGCAAAATTGCCCGGGACATTGAGCGGCACTACGTTGATGTCCCAGTTGTTTAACAGGCCCACTCCCGCGGAGCCCTGGTAAATCGCCTCAAGCAGCGTATTGGGCATGAATTCCCATTGGAATCCACCGGACCAGTTCATGATATACGGCATGCGGATGTTTGGATCGATCCAGGAAGCATTCCGGCTGCTGAAGTTGGTTCCGACAAACGGCGCACTGCCATCGGCAGCAGTCTTGAATCCGGCCGCGCCGGGTCCGTTGGAGAGAGCGAAGGCCGGCCGTGGATCACCCACCGGAGCCTGCACGGTGGCGGCAGCCAAATACTCCTCAAAATTCTGGCTGAGCGCCGTCATAAACAGATCCTGCGACATGATTCCAAAGTTGCCGCGGAAAACCAGCTTCGGGCTGAAGTTCCAGGCAGCACCGATCCGCGGTTGGAAATTGTTGAAGCGGCTGTTCGAGAGCGGTCCCGGATGGTGGACGATCGCACCAAGCCGGCCCGTGATCGGATCTGTTGCAGCCGGGTCAAACTGCGACTGCTGCCCGTACTTGGTCGTATAAGGCGATTCGTAAGACCAGCGGACGCCATAGTTGATGGTGAGGGTCCGGATAGGCTTCCAATCGTCCTGCAGGTAAGCCGAGTGGCTCCACCAGCGCGGCAGCCAGGCGGCGTTTGCTTGGGTAAACTGCGCCTGCCCGACTGTGCCCAACAGCAAGTCGGCGAAGTCGTTGCCTGATGTTCCAACCGTGGAAAAAGGTAGTGCCGTTCCAGTCATGAAGTACTTGCCCGAAGGCAGCGATTCGGTCAGGACGTTGTAACGTGTCCGCAAAATCTCGTACCCGCCCTTCACCGTATGCTTGCCCCACACCTTTGTCAGATTCTCCTGCGCGCGCATATCTTCCCAGACTTCCGAAGAGATGCCGCCCGGTCCGGTCCGGTAGTAGGAAGCGCCGGTTTGGGTTGCAAAAAATGGGAAGCTGGTTCCATTCACACCCGGTATGCCGAGTTTCTGTGCCCAGCCCCCATTAGAAGCTTCCGGGTTTTTCGTAGTCTTTCTCCGATTGAAACCCACACGGAATTCATTGATCAGCGTGGGGGAAAGAGTGTACGTATCCGAGACCACGATGTTCGGTTGGTCGATAGGAAACGGAATGGCGTTTGGATCGATCAGCCGCCAGTTCGCCTCGTTCACCCAGCGGTCACGGAACGAGGTGTGATGGCCTTGCGAATAGCGCCCGAAGATCTTGTGATTCGAGTTGAACTGGTGGTCGATCTTGATATCGAATCGCGTGCGGAAAGATTTGTAGGTTGTAGGCGCAACCAGATTCTGGTGCGGGCCCAGTTTATCCACGAAACCGGGCGCCCGGCTTGCAGGCGTGAAGGGGTTGTTAGCAAGGAATTTAGCCGTCACCGGATCGAACCGGTTTTTCGGAATGATGTTGCCCGGAAATGGATCGCTGGTCCAGGTGCCATCCCCGTTTTGGCGAATGGTGGTTGGGTCATAGATGATATTGCCAATCTGCCTTCCGCCGGTATCGAGGAAATTGAAATTTCCATTCAACATGTCGGTGCTGGGTACGTCACCGGTGAAGGTCTCGGAAGCATTCTCATCATGACGCGCTAATCCGAACAACCAAAACGTCTTGTCTTTGCCATTGTAAATTTTCGGAATGTACACCGGTCCGCTAACCACCGCGGAAATCTCGTGGTAAGTCACAGGCGGCGGCAAAATAGTGTCGAAATAATCGCGATGCAGCAGCGTTTGGTTCAAGAAGCGGTCTTCCGCGCTTCCATGAATCTGGTTGGTTCCGCTGCGGAAAACGACGGAAAGACCGCCGCCCGCGGAATGCCCGAACTCGGCAGGCATACCGGTGGAATACGCTTTCACTTCAGAGATGGCGTCGATGCTCGACGTGACTACGCGATTGGTGCTTCCCACGGCGCCAGTCACCGGTTCTTTCGCGCCCAGGCCGTCAAGGTTATAACCCATCGCCCGTTCCCGTTGCCCGTTGATGTGGAGCCCATTGATTACCTGCGTGTCGGGCAGGTACGGAAGGATTCGAAACGTGAGCTTCTGTATGATGGGGATCTTCACCACCGTCTGGCCGTCCATGATGCCCCCGGAAACCGTGGTCTCGGTTTCGAGCAACGGCGTTGTAGCCGTCACCTCCACCGATTCGGTGACGTTACCAACGTCCAGCTTCACGTCGATACGTGGCTGTTCATTGGTGCGCAGTTCGATTCCGTTGCGGATGTACTTCTTGAATCCCTGCACCTCGACTGTCATGTTGTAGGTTCCGGGGCGCACGTAGGGAATATAGAAATAGCCTTCGCCATTTGCTATACCCTCGAAAGTGAATCCGGTCTCGGCGTTGACGACGCTTACTTTCGCGCCCGGAATCAACGCGCCGGATGTATCGGTGACGTTTCCGACGATGGTGGCTGCGCCGGTTGTCTGCGCCAATGCTATAGACGTAGTGAATACGAATACGAGAAGTACCTTTAAGCCCTTCATGTACCTGTCCCTGGAAGCTGGAGCCAACGCCGATAGGGGCGTTTACGCGCTCACATGCTTGGAGAAATGATAATTCAGTTGGTGGTGGAGTACAAGGGGGGACCCGATTCCGTAAGCGATTCCGGTGAGCGACCGCATAAAAAAAGCGCCAGAGCATTAAGCCCTGGCGCTTCAAACTGCGTCAACTTTTTACTGAAACTTACTCGGCCACTTCTTCGGGTGTGGCTACCGGCAACCCGCCAGCGTACTGCACGCGGGCTTCGTCATCGTAACCGGGAATGCCTTCGATCAGCGCGACATCCGATTCGTTGACCGATTCCTCTTCCACCACATCCTCGCCGGCGATCTTCACATGACGGTAGTAATCCATGCCGGTGCCGGCCGGAATCAGGCGGCCCATGATGACGTTTTCCTTCAGGCCG